>JANOWV010000508.1:0-4309 GCA_031418075.1 Actinomycetes bacterium | reverse complement strand
CCGTACGGCTCCCCACTCGAGGAGTACGCCGGGTACTGCGAGCACGGCCCCGGCGGCGAGCCGATGTGGTGGCCCCAGGACCTCGTGCGCGCCGAGACGACCAACTGGCTACGACGCATCGTCCTCCGGACCCCGACGCTCGACGCGACGACCGACTTCTTCTCCACGATCCTCGAGGGGACCGTGGAGGATGCCGACCGCGACTCGGCGACACTCATCTGGCCGGGCGGCGGGCGGATCCGGCTCGTGGAGAGCCTGCACCAGCCCGCGGGGGTGGACCGACTCGAGCTGGAAGGGCCGGGACCGAGTCAGGAGCTCACGATTGCCGGCGCACGGCTGGTGGTGGCGCCTCAGTCCTGACGCTTCTCGCGGGGGACCTCGACGAGTCCAAGTCCTGCGGGCTTCCAACGATCGGCCACGACCCCGAGGACGCTCTCGCGCACTGCCTCGTCAGCGATCGAGAGCTGGGCGTCGCGGCTCGTGACGAGCGCGAGGCGCCGGGGTGGGACCCCGGAGATCGCCACCGTTCGGACGTCGTCGAGCTTCGGCGGCAACGCGGTGCGCGGCAGGATCGAGGCGCCCGCGCCTGATGCGACCAGGTCGGCGATGAGACGGATGCCCTCGACCTCGACCGTCACCTCCACCGTGAGGCCCAGCTGTGCCGCGGCCGACTCGACCTCACGGCGAAGTGGGTTCTCGGCCGGCGGGAGCACCAGGCCGAGCGCGAGCACGAACCCGAGCGGGACCGGTGGGTCGGGAAGCCACGCGCCGACCGGGACCACTGCGACCAGCGCCTCCTCGAGCAGGGTCTGGGCCCGCACGCGGGGATGCGTGACCGGCTCGGTCACGACGGCCTGGGCGAGGTCGCCGTCGGCGACTTCCTGGACGAGACGTTCCGAGGCAGCCTCCTGGATCCGTAGGCGGATCCCCGGGGCCCGCTGGCGGAGCTCGGCGACGAGCGGAGGCACGACCCACCGACTCGCGGTCCCCACGATCCCGAAGCTGGCATCGCCGATCTCCAGACCGAGGACCCCCGCCACGTCCGCGCGCATCGCGTCGAGCTCCCGGCGGATCCGGCGGGCCCGGTCGAGCACGACCTGCCCGCACTCCGTCGGCCGGGCGCCCCGGCGGCTCCGCACGAGCAGCTCAGCACCCAGCTCGACCTCGAGCTGGCGGACCTGCTCGGAGACGTTGGACTGGACGGTCGAGAGGACGTCGGCCGCCGCGGTGAACGACCCTTCCTCGTCGATGGCCAGCAGGGCGTCGAGGTGCCGGAGCTCCATCGCTCCAACTTACCATCTCTATATTCGATGGTAACAATCGTTGCTACCTGTTGGACAGATTGTCTTTGATCGGCCACGATGGGGGTCGCAGAACGTTCGGGGCCGCAGCCCCCTGTCGGCTCCCGAACGCCTGCTCCCATTCGGCCTGAGCATTTCGGAGTGTGCAGTGGCCACCGACACCCTGTCCAACCTCATCTACACCGGCCCCCTGGCTTGGACGAGCGACGCCGCGTGCGTCGGTCAGTCCGACCTCTTCTTCGCCCCAGCGGGCGAGCGGCCGGAGACCCGGGTCCTGCGCGAGGCACGAGCGCGCGCGATCTGCACCACGTGCGAGGTCATCATGCCGTGCCGCGAGTGGGCACGGGCGCAGCGTGAATACGGTTTCTGGGGTGGCGAGTCCGAAGAGGACCGCGCCGCCGCCGGCTACCGAGTCGACATGCCCGTCGGTCGCGTCGCCCGCTACCCCAAGGGCAACGGCCGTCCGGTCGAGCCCCGCATCAACCGCGTCGCCTGACGCTCGGGCCCTTCGGCCCTATTGCACGTCGAAAGCTCCCCGTACGTTGGCCTGAACGGACAACGAGCAGGGAGTTTTCTTCGTGATGAGACAGCGGTTCGGAGTGCTCGTGGCCATCGTCGCCATCGGTGCACTCACCGTCGGCCTGAGCAGCGCGCAGGCCTCGACGGCAACCAAGAAGGGCACGACAGTCAAGGTCAAGCTGTTCGAGTTCCAGATGAAGCCGAAGCCGAAGTCGGTCGCCGCAGGGAAGATCACGTTCGTGGCGAAGAACATCGGCACCGAACAGCACGAGATGGTGATCGTCAAGGCTGACGACACCGCGTCACTGCCCGTTGATGCCAACGGTGCTGTCGACGAGGACCAGATCGACGAGGCCAACCTCCCGGGTGAGATCCCGGAGTTCGACAAGGGCAAGACCAAGAAGAAGAGCTTCAACCTCGAGCCCGGCACCTACATCCTCTTCTGCAACATCACCGATGAGGAACAGAGCGGGCCGCTCAGTCACTTCGCCGAGGGCATGTACACGACCTTCGTGGTCAAGTAGCACATCGAGACGATCGGTAGGCTCCCCCTCGTCGAGGGGGAGCCGTGCCGAACGAAGACAACGATGCGCCACCCGAAGGCGTAGATCTCGATCGCCTTCGCCCGTGGTTCGCCACGCACGTCGACGACGCCGACGACAGCCCCCTCATAGCAGAGCTGATCGCCGGCGGACGCTCGAACCTCACCTACACGATCACCCAGGGTGCGCGCACGTGGGTCCTGCGACGCCCACCGCTCGGCCACGTGGTGGCCACCGCGCACGACATGGGACGGGAGTATCGCGTGATCTCGGGACTCGCGGACTCGTCGGTTCCGGTGCCGAGAGCGTTCGCGTTCTGCGACGACACCACGGTCAACGATGCGCCCTTCTACGTGATGGAACGCGTCGACGGTCGAATCCTCCGCACGCCCGAGGAGATGGCGACCCTCGGGCCCGACGACCCGCGTCGCATCAGCCATGACCTCGTCGACGTGCTCGCCCGCCTGCACGCGGTCGACTACGAGGCGGTGGGGCTCGGTGGCTTCGGGAGGCCCGAAGGGTTTCTGGCCCGCAACGTGGCCCGCTGGGGAAAGCAGTGGCAGGCGAACAAGACGCGCGAGCTCGCCACCCTCGACGAAGTGGCGCGGCGGCTCGAGGTCGCGCTCCCGGAGTCGGGGCCACCTTCGATCATCCACGGCGACTACCGCCTCGACAACACGATGCTGGCCAACGACGACCCGGGTCGGGTCGTCGCGGTGCTGGACTGGGAGATGTCGACGCTCGGTGATCCCCTCACGGATCTGGCCTTGTTCCTCGTCTACTGGGGCAACGCCGCCGGACCCGCCATCGCCTCGGGCGCAGGGATCGCCTCGGTGCCCGGGTTCCTGTCCCGCGACGAGATCGTCCAGCGCTACGCCGAGCAGTCCGGTCGGTCGGTGGAGCACCTCGACTTCTACCTGGTGTTCGCGATGTACAAGCTCGCCGTCATCCTCGAAGGGATCAACGCCCGGTTCCTCATGGGGAAGACGCTCGGTGAGGGTTTCGGGGCGATGGGCGAGATGGTCGCCCAGCTCGTGGACTCGGCGCTCGAGGTCGCGAACCAGAGCGCGGACACCGCCCTCCACGCTTGAACCCCCGCCCGGTGACCGCGCGCGACGTCGCGCTCGTGGCGGTCGGCGGATCGATCGGCGCGGCGTCGCGCTACGGGTTGGCCCAGGCGTTCCCGGTCGCCCTCGAGACCTTCCCCACGACGACGCTCACCGTGAACGTGGTGGGAGCATTCGCGCTCGGGCTCCTCCTCGAGCACCTCCTGCGGAGCGGCAAGGTCGACGGATGGGCGCGCCTTCTCGTGGGCATCGGCGCGCTCGGATCCTTCACCACCTTCTCCACGTTCGCGGTCGAGGTTGCCCAGCTGTTGCGCGACGGTGCGACGCTCCTCGCGCTCGGATACGTCGCCGCCTCCGTCGCGGGCGGCATCGCCGCGTGCATCACCGGCCTCGCGATCGGCAGCATCGGAAGAGAGAGCTGGCGCCGCAGACCGGTGCCTGACGAGGGCGAGTCATGACCCTCGTCCTCGTGATGCTCGCAGGCGCGCTGGGCGCTCCGGCTCGATTCGCGCTGGAGCGGGCCGTGCGTCACGCGCGCCCGTCGACGTTCCCGTGGGGGACGTGGATTGTGAACATCAGTGGTTCGTGTGCGCTCGGGGTCGTCGCGGGCCTCTCGGCACGGCACGGCCTCGCGTTCTCCGCCACTGCCGCTGCGGGGTCGGGATTCCTCGGCGCATACACGACGTTCTCCACGTTCGCGGTCGAGACCGTGCGGGCGGGACGCGACGGTGATCTGGGGGTCGCGATCCGCTACGTGGCCACGAGTGTCGCCGTCGGCGTCGCCGCCGCGATCGCCGGACTGGCCGCGACGGGGGCCTTCTGACGCGATCATGGTGGGCGTGGACTCCGACCGCGACAACCTCCCCTTCGACGGGGCGCG
>JANOWV010000507.1:0-2965 GCA_031418075.1 Actinomycetes bacterium | reverse complement strand
GGTGTCGATCTCGGTGACCCCGGGTTCTGGACCGGGGGCCTCGCGATCATCGACGAGCAGCTCGCCGCGGCTGAGCAGGCCGCCCGCGTTGCCGGGCGACGCACCTGAACGATCAGAGTCGGGCCAGCTCCTCCTCGAGCTGGTCGAGTCCCATCGACCCGAGTGCGAGCGCGCGGCCGTGGAACGACTTGAGGTCGAACGATGCACCGGCGCGCGCGCGAGCGGCGTCTCGCGCGCGTAGCCACACACGCTCGCCGACCTTGTAGCTGATCGCCTGGCCGGGGAGCCCGAGGTACCGGTCGATCTCACTGCGCATGAATTCCTCGGGGAAATTGCCGCGACCGATGACGAACGGGAGCGCGAGCTCGGGCGTCCACGTCTCGCCTGCATGGTCGGGCTCGGAGTCCGGGAGCCGGAGTCCGAGGTGGAGTCCGATGTCGACGATCACGCGCATCGCCCGCATCGCCTGGGCTCGGAGCATGCCGAGCTCGTACGCGGGGTCCTCGAGGTAGCCGAGCTCGCCCATGAGCCGCTCGGCGTAGAGCGCCCAGCCCTCGCCGTGCCCCGAGGTCCACCCGAGTGTCCGTTGGAAGCGGTTGAGCCGGTCGCGCTCGATGCGGGTCGTGGCCACCTGGAGGTGATGGCCGGGGACGGCCTCGTGGTAGCAGATGGACACCTCACCCCAGAGTGGGAAGCTGGTTCGACCTTGGGTCGGGTACCAGGTGCGTCCCGGACGGCTGAGGTCTTCGGAGGGACCCGTGTAGTACATGGCTGCGGCGCCGCCCGGCGGGGCGATCATGGCTTCGCATCGTTGGATCTCGGGTGGGATGTCGAAGTGGACGCCGTCGAGGTCGTCGATCGTTCGGTCGATGAGGTCCTGGAGCCACCCGAGGAGCGCGTCCTCGCCCTCGACCATCCGGGAACCGTCGTGCTCGAGGTGGTCCATGACGGCAGGCATCGGTTCGCCGGGCAGGATCCGAGCTCCGACGTCGGCCATGGCGGCTTCGATGCGATACAGCTCCTCCCATCCCCAGGTGTAGGTCTCGTCGAGGTCGAGGACCGTGCCGTTGAAGGCGCGCGCCCAACGGCGATACCGCTCCGGACCCACACCGTCGGGTCCGTCGGCGCGTGGCAGGTACTCGTCGACGAGGAACCGTGCGAGTGCCGCATACGCGTCGGTGGCCCGGGCTGCGGCTTGCACGAGGTCCGCGTGCAGCGTCGGGGAATCGACCTTCGCCGCGTCCATCTCTTCGACGAGCCCCGCGAAGTACGGAGTGACGCCGGGTGTCGCGCCGGAGAAGGTCTCGGCCTGATGCGCACAGGCGACCGCTTGCCTTCCAGCGGCCATCACGCCGCGCCGCATCCCCTCCCGCAGGCTTGCGACGAGCCCGTCGACCGCGTCGGGGACCGCACCGACCCGGGTCGTGATCTGCTCCCAGTCGGCGGAGTCGGCGCGCGCCATGAGGTCGAAGCACGTCACGATGCTGGTGACCGGGCTGCTGATGACTCGGAGCGGGCGGAGGTCTTCGTCGGCGTCGGCGAGGTCGAGCGCGGTATCGAGGTGACGTTCCAACGCGACTGCGCCGATCCGTTCCGGGTCGTCCGCCGGAGTGAGCGCGGCGACCTCAGCGCGGGTCGCCCGGTCGTGCGCCGCCCTTGCCTCGATGCCGTCGGGGGAGTAGTCGGTGAGCTCGGTCTCGTGCCCGGGCATCCCCTCGGACGTGGCCACGATCGGGTCGAGCGCGGCAACGCCGTCGACGTAACGCTCGGCAAGCTCGGTGATGGTCATCGGTGCGCAACGTAGCGTCCGGGCTGCAGCCCCGGTGGGCACTGTGGGCCGGGCGCTGCAGGCCGAGCGCTACAGGATCTGCTCCGATAGGCGCGCCGACCCGCGAAGTGCCACGATCAGCCCATGACCACGCTCGCCGATGCCCATGTGGTCGTCACCGGTGGGTCGGCCGGGATCGGGCTCGCGACGGCGCGCCTCGCGCTGGAGCGCGGAGCCCGGGTGTCGATCGTGGCGCGCGACCCGGACCGCCTGGCGACCGCAGCAGCCGAGCTCGAGGCCGGTATCGGTGACGCGACCCGCGTTGCCGCGCAACCCGCCGATGTCACCGACGCGGCTGGGCTCGAGCAGGCATTCGCGCTGCTCACCGCCCAGCTGGGTCCGGTCGATGTCCTCGTCGCCAACGCCGGGGCGGCGGTTCCCGGCCAGTTCGAAGACTTGGATGTCTCGGTCTTCGAGTCCCAGATGCGGCTGAACTACTTCGGCACGCTGCACGCGATCCGCGCGGTGGTCCCGGCGATGATCTCGCGAGGAGCAGGGCACGTCCTGGTCGTCTCGTCGGATGCCGGCATCGTCGGGGTGTACGGGTACTCGGCGTACTCGCCCACGAAGTTCGCCGTGCGAGGCCTGGCCGAAGCGCTCCGGTCCGAGCTCAAGCCGCACGGCATCGTCGTGTCGTGTGCGTTCCCACCCGACACCGATACGCCCGGGCTGGCAGCCGAGGACCGGACCAAGCCACTCGCGACGAAGCGGATCTCGGAGGGGATCCGGGTGCGGAGCGCCGACGAGGTCGCCGCAGCCATCGTGCGGGGGATCGAGCGAGACCGGTTCATCGTCACCGCCGATCCTTCGTCGGCGATGCTCGCACGCATGGCCGGCGTGATCGCACCCTTCGTGCGCAGGTCGATGGACCGGCACGTTCGGAAGGCGTCCGGGGCTCCGCAGTAGCGTCGGGACCGACGAGGAGGCACGCGCCACATGGCCGAAGCGTACGAGGGCCCGTCCCGCACGGAGTCCGACAGCATGGGGCCGATCGAGGTGCCCGCCGACCGGTACTGGGGGGCGCAGACCCAGCGGTCGCTGCATCACTTCACGATCGGTGGCGACTGCATGCCGGTCGCCGTCATCCGGGGGATGGCGATCCTGAAGAAGGCTGCCGCGCTCACCAATCGCGACCAC
>JANOWV010000506.1:0-1645 GCA_031418075.1 Actinomycetes bacterium | reverse complement strand
GGTCGTGGTGGAGGCCGTCGAGTAACCCGGTAACGAGAGGGTCGTGGCGGTTCGCTCCGTGGGCGGCGAAGCCGCTTTCGTGGGTGCCTTTGTCTCCGACGAAACCCTGGTCGTGGCGTTGGTCGCGTTCGCGACCACGACCTACGGCGCCCTCCACATCCTCTACAACAACGCGGGAATCTTCCCGGCTGACGACGGCGGCGTCACCGAGACGTCGGTCGCGACCTGGGATCGCGTGATGGACGTGAACCTCAAGGGCGTGTGGCTCGGCTGCAAGCACGGTGTCCCCGTGATCGCGGCATCAGGTGGCGGATCGATCGTGAACGTCGCGTCGTTCGTCGCATTGATGGGTGCCGCCACCGCGCAGATCGCGTACACCGCGAGCAAGGGAGGCGTGCTCTCGATGACCAGGGAGATCGCGGTCGAGTGGGCGCGTCGGGGCGTGCGCGCGAACGCACTCTGCCCTGGCCCGATCGACACCCCGCTGCTCGCCGAGCTCATGAGCGATCCGGAGTGGGCCCGCCGTCGCCTCGCCAACATCCCGATGGGGCGCCCTGGGCGCGCCGACGAGCTCGCCAAGGCAGCCCTCTTCCTCGCGTCGGACGACTCGTCCTACATGACCGGTTCCGCAATGGTGGTCGACGGTGGGATCACTGCCGCCTACGTGACGCCAGAGGCCTGAGCAGTCCGAGCCTGACGCGGTCCTGACAGGAGTGGTCGGTTCGTGCTAGACCGCTGACGCCCAACAGCCGGGACGGGCACCGGCCTTCACGAGGAAGGGGGGTCCCCTCGTGGCATTGGACGAAGCAGCACAGATCGAGGCCGATCGCCAAGAGCTCCATGGCTTGGGGTACGCGCAAGAGCTCCGCAGGGGGTTGAGCGGGTTCTCGAACTTCGCCATCTCGTTCTCGATCATCTCGGTGCTCGCGGGCGCGTTGACGACCTTCTACCTCCCGCTCCTCGCTGGTGGTCCCGCGGCGGTCACGGTGAGCTGGATCGTCATCGGCGGCTTGGCGCTCTTGGTCGGTATGGCCATGGCCGAGATCTGCTCAGCGATGCCCACCGCCGGCGGCCTGTACTACTGGTCGGCGAAGCTCGCCAGAACACCGGAAGGGGGCGCCAAGGCCGCCTGGTACACGGGCTGGTTCAACCTGGTCGGCCAGATCGGCGTGATCGCCAGCGTCGACTACGCGCTCTCGGTGTTCATCGCGTACTTCATTCAGCTCTACGCCAACACGATGTTCGGGCAACCGATCCTCGAGTACAAGAACGTGTTCATCATCTACACCTTCGTGCTGATCGCACACGGGCTGCTGAACACCTTCGGGGTCCGTCTCGTGAAGCTGCTCGCCGACATCAGCGTCTGGTGGCACGTCTTCGGCACCCTGTTCATCATCGGTGCCCTCTTCATCGTGCCGAGCAGCGACAAGGTGGAGGGACTCGGCTCGATCTTCGACTTCCAGAATCTCACCGGCTGGTCGTTCGGCGGTTCGGGCATCTACGTGTTCATCATCGGACTCCTGATCGCGCAGTACACGATCACCGGCTTCGATGCCTCGGCTCACGTGAGCGAGGAGACCAAGGGGGCCAACGTCAGCGCACCGAAGGCGATCGTCCGTTCGATCTACATCTCGGCGATCGCGGC
>JANOWV010000505.1:0-3086 GCA_031418075.1 Actinomycetes bacterium | reverse complement strand
GGAAAGTCCTACGCCGAGCTCAGCGACGTCGTCGAGTGCGGCGTTGGGCTCGAGGAGGGCCGACTCGGTCAGCTCGATGGTGAGCAGATCGCTCGGGAGCCCCGCGTGAGTGAGGGCATCACGGATCGTCGCGGCGAATGCGTCATTCGACACATCGTTCGGCGAGACGTTCACGGACAACGTCAGCGATCCAACCTGCGGATGTCGGGCCAGAAGGCCCGCGTGGTCGGCGCACGCCGCGTGGAGGACCCACGCGTCGATGCCGCCGATCAAGCCGATCTCCTCGGCAAACGGCACGAACTCTCCGGCCCGCAGCAACCCCCTGGTCGGATGCTCCCAGGCGACGAGCGCCTCGAGGCCCACGACGGATCCGGACCCGAGCCCGACGATCGGCTGGTACAGCACCCGGAGCTCGTCCTGCGCGACGGCTTGGCGAAGTTCGAACTCGAGGGTCAGCCGTTCGGCGGCACGGCGACGCGACGCGCTCGCGAACACGAGCCAGCGATCGCCGCCCTCGGCGCAGGCCGCGAGGTATGCAGTACGAGCATCCTGGAGCAGCGCGTCGTTCGTTCCGTCGGCCGCACTTCCAGAACCATGCGCGACACCGATGCTCGCGGTCACGGGGATCTGCTGCCCATCGACCTCGATCGACGTGCGAAGCCGCTCGACCAGATCGTGTGCGACACGGACGGCCTGATAGGAGTCGTGCTCCGGGAGGAGCAACGCGAACGCGTCGCCGTAGGCGCGCGCCAACGTCGCGCCTCGCGGCAGCGGAGTCCGGAGCATCGCGGCGACCGACGCCAATACGATGTCCCCGCCTTCCGTCCCGAGTCCCTCCTCGACGCGGCTCAGATGATCCACACCGATCACGAGCGTCGCGACCGGTGCGTCGAGCCGGCTGCACCAGTGGAGTGCGCGGGCCGCTCGGTCGAGGAAGAGCGCACGCGTCGGAAGCCCGGTGAGCTGATCGTGAAGCGGATCGGCGGGGTCCACGACGTCGTGCAGATCCGTAGCGTCGCTGATGGTCATCAGGACGCCGGGCCCCGGTTCGACGTCGGCCCACAGGCACGTCGTGGCGATCACCGGGATCGTCGAGCCATCGGCTCGCCGGACGCAGAACTCGCTCACCCGGACCGGCACAGACTCGTAGTGCGCCAGGAACTCCTCCACGTCGGAGTGACGGCGCTCGTCGGTGAGACCGAGCGCCGTACGCACCAGCGTGCCCACTGCCTCGTCGGCCGTTCGGCCCGTGATCCGCTCCGCTCCGGCGTTCCAGAGGCGGACGATGCCGGTGGCGTCTCGCCCGATCAGGCCACCAGGCACCGCGTCAGCACTGATCACGCCAGCTTTCTCACCCCGGCCCATGACACTGACGGTAACGGTACGGACACAAAGAGTGGTGGATGCTCCGGGGAGCGCTACCTACCGGTCGACCCGAATCCGAAGGCATCCCTGGCGGTTGGATCGAGCATGACGACGACATCCCACTCGACGGCGTCGTCGACCGCCGTGACCACGAGCTGGGCGATGCGATCGCCCCGCTCCACCCGATAGTCCGTGTCGGGGTCGGTGTTCACGAGCAGCACCTTGAGCTCCCCGCGGTACAGCGGGTCGATGAGGCCCGGCGTGTTCAGGCAGGTCACGCCATGCCCCAGGGCGAGCCCCGAACGTGGGAGGACCAGGCCGGCCCAACCCACGGGGATCGCGACGGCCAGCCCGGTCGGGACGAGCGCTCGGCCGCCGCCGGCGCGCAGCACGACTCCCTCGCGTGCGTGCAGGTCGTACCCGGCGTCGTGCGGGTGCGCCTGAACGGGGAGCGGGAGCTCCGGGTCGAGACGATGGAGTGGGATCTTCACCGGCGGCGCTCGCTCAGGAGGAGAAGTCGGCCGCGAGCTCGGCGCGTTGGATGTCGTCGAGGACGGTCTCGGCCGCGTACTCGGGATGATCGACCACGATGCGCACCGGCCCGGCAGCGAAGGCCGCCCGCTGGGTGTCGGTGAACGCGAACTTCAGGTAGTGGACGCTCGATGTCGTGTCGGGTCGAGTGAGGCGCTCGGCGTCCTGCTCGACCGCCGACGACCGATCGTCGCCCACCACCACGGACACGTGATCCTCGATGCCGACGAGCTTGGGGAGCCACTCGCGCAGTACGTCGGGATCGGTGATCTCGATGAACATCGTGGCCGAGAGCTCACCTTCGTCCGGGATGAGCTCGTTGTACGTCTGGACCTCGTGCTCGATGGCGTCGTCGGCGAGGATCCGCTCGACCCGTGCCATCTCCTGAACCTGGAACCGCATGGTCGCAGTGTTCTCGAACACCAAGGTGAGCAACGCGCCGACGGAGAAGCGGCGCCGCTTCTTCATCGCGATGATCTCGCGGCGGAAGTCGTCGCGCTCGCGCTCGTACGCCCGGAGATCGGCGATGTCGGAGACCGCGAGCTTCTGCATGAACGTGGACTTCCTTCGAGTGGGAACGGCCCCGGGGCACGCGCCCCGGGGCCGATCTCCGATGACGTCGGTAGTGCTCAGCTGAGGTTTTCGAGTCCCAAGCTGAAGCGCCCGGCGTGGCTCTTCTCGGCGCGGGCGAGCGTCTCCAGCCACTCGGAGATCTCGTCGAAGCCCTCGTCGCGGGCGGTCTTGGCGAAGCCCGGGTACATCTCGGTGTACTCGTAGGTCTCGCCCTCGATCGCCGACTTGAGGTTGTCGGCCGACGGGCCGACCTTCACGCCCGTGACCGGGTCCCCGACTTCGGCAAGGAAGTCGAAGTGGCCGAACGCGTGACCGGTCTCGCCCTCAGCGACCGAACGGAAGAGTGCCGCGACGTCGGGGTAGCCCTCGACGTCCGCTTTCTGCGCGAAGTAGAGGTACCGGCGGTTCGCCTGGCTCTCACCCGCGAATGCTTCCTTGAGGTTTGCTTCGGTCTTGCTTCCCTTGAGGTCGGGCATGGTGCTCCTTTTGTGTCGGTGTCTTCGAACGGTCAGAAGGTCAGGCGGGCTGCTCGGCGCACGAGTCGCAGATGCCGCGGTAGTGCACCTCGACGTCGGCGATCGTGAAGCCATGACGTCGGCGGGCCGGGAGCGCGAGCG
>JANOWV010000504.1:0-2431 GCA_031418075.1 Actinomycetes bacterium | reverse complement strand
GGCAGCAGTGAGACCCCGATCGCATGCGACCACTGTGCCTGGTCGTACTGGCGCCCGAACACCGCGGTGTCGTTGTATGCGTACCCGAGCACGACCCACTCGGGGAAGTAGCCCTGCGCGGTCGCCTCGGCGGTGAGGAAGAGGGGGTAGACAGGATCGCCGGCGAGCACGACGCTCGTGACTTTCGCCTCGCGCAACGCGGCGATCGTGGACCGCGCGCTCTCCTGCGCGGACGTCAGGTCGAGCCGGTACGGGATGGTCGTCGCGATGTTGACGCCCTCCCGGTCGAGGAGCGACGTCAGTCGCGTGAAGCTCTGGTCGAAGGTTCCGCCCTCGTCGTCGTAGCGGACGATCCCGAAGCGTCGCCGCCGATCCTGGAATGCGCGATCGCCCGCGTACTTCGCCCGGCCGCCTGCGAGGACCTTGCCCACGAACTCCGACCAATGCTGGGCGGCCTGGTCCGGCGAGGCGAGCGTCGGCCAGACGTACGGTGACCGGGACCGGAGGAACGAGTCCGGCGCCGCGATCGTGCAGTCGCCGACGCAGAGCACGCCGCGCGCCGCGAGCTCATCGGCATATGCGGTGGTCTGACTCGGACCACCGAACGACGCGAATGCGCCGATCTCGGTGGCGACCCGGATTGCGTCCGCCTTCGCGGTGACGTCGTCGTCGGGCGGACCACTCGCTCGGACGGGCACGAGGCGGACCTTGCGCCCGTAGGTCTGGTAATGGGCCTGGAAGAAATCGACGTACTGCTGGTTCGTCGCCCGCTCGGCACCGAGGCTCTCGTCGCTCCCACTCTTCTCGAGGAACGTCTGCTCGAGGAGGTCGGGCTGGGCTTGGTACACCGCGACGACGATCTCGTCGGCGCTCACCCCGGGCGCCGTGGATCCTCCGTTGTCGGCGGCGCGTCCCGATGCGGGCCAGGGCTCCACGCACGGCGGCGCGTACCAGAGCGGGACTGCGACCTTCCCGGTGGTGGTGTCGCACTCGGCGCCCCACTGCACTGCTCGGCCACTCGCCGCGGCTTCGTCGAAGGTGAGGGGGAGTGAACCGGTCGGGCGCGCGGTCCGTCGTTTCGGCGTGTCGTCGCCACCACCCAGGAGGACCGAACCCAGCACGACGGCGATGAGCGCGAGGAATGCGGGAACGTAGCGCCATGCGACGGCCGCGACCGAGGGACGCGCGACGCGGGTCACGACGGGGAACCTAGGTACGACGCGACGACCGCGGGGTCTTGCAGCACGGATTCGGGAGGGCCTTCCGCGATGACCGTCCCGACGTCGAGCGCGAGCAGTCGGTCGGCGACCGTGCGCAGGAGCGCGAGATCGTGCTCGATGATCACCAACGAGACGTCGAGATCGTCGCGGATGTCGAGCAGGACCTGCGCCATGCTCGCGGTCTCCGCAGTCGTGATGCCGGCCGAAGGCTCGTCGAGCAGCAGGACGCGAGGTGCCGACGCGAGCGCGCAGGCGAGCGAGAGGACTCGACGCTGTCCCATCGACAGCTCGCGGACGAAGAGGTCGCGATGGGTATCGAGTCCGAACCGTTCGAGCATCGTCGTGACCTGCACCTCGACGTCGGCCTCCGATCGACGGACCGCAGGAAGTCCGAGCGCGGCTGCGATCGGGTCACGGACCGCGACGATGTCCTCGCATGCCACCGCGGCCGCTTCGGCAACGGTCAACGCGGGGAACAGCCGTGCAGTCTGGAAGGTGCGGCCGAGCCCGCGTTGCGCGCGTGTGGGGGCCGAGCAACGATGCAGGTCGAGCGGTGGCCCGGATCCTTCGGTGCCGTGCAGCGCGATCTCGCCGCTCTCCGGCTCCACGAATCCGCTGAGAACATCGAACAGGGTGGTCTTTCCGGCGCCGTTGGGGCCGAGGATCCCGAGGATCTCGCGGTCGTGCACGTCGAACGACACCGAGTCGAGGGCGACGATGCCACCGAAGTGGCGGCTGACGGATCGCACCGACAATCGAACGCCGGACGCCCGGGGACGCGCCCGAGGAGTGCGGGCGGGCGCGCGCTCGGGCGCCTCGGCGAGTACGACCGCGCGCACGAGATCGTCGCGCTCCAGTAGCTCCTTGGTCGGGCCGACGAAGCGGATCGTCCCCTTCTCGAGGAAGTACGCCCGGGTGGCGACCTGGAGCGCGAGGGTCACGGACTGCTCCACGAGCAGGACCGTGGTGCCGCTCGCGGCGAGCTCCCGCACCGCTCCGAGCAGCCGCGTCACGAGGGCAGGGGAGAGCCCCAACGAGAGCTCGTCGAGCAGCAGAAGACGCGGGCGGGCGACGAGCGCCATCGCGAGGTTCAGCATCTGCTGCTGCCCTCCGGAGAGATCGCCGGCCGGGGTGGCCATGCGCTCGGCGAGCTCCGGGAACCGTGCCAGCGCATCCGACGCCGCGGTCCCGTCCCGGTCGTCGCGCACGCG
>JANOWV010000503.1:0-6083 GCA_031418075.1 Actinomycetes bacterium | reverse complement strand
TGGCGGCGTTGGATCTCCCGCCGCTGGAGTCGATGGCGCCCACCCAGGCGCGGGAGTTCATGACGGTGATGGCCGAGCACCGACCGCCCGGACCCGACGTCGGGGAGATCGTGGACGGCACCTTTCCCGGTGCCGATGGCGACCTCGCCTCCCGCCTCTACCGTCCCGCGTCGCCCGGCCCGCATCCGGTCGTGGCGTACTTCCACGGCGGCGGGTTCGTGCTGGGCAATGCGCACTCCGACGATCCGTTCTGCCGCGACCTCTGCGTGCAGTCCGACTCGTTGATCGTCTCGTTCGACTACCGCCACGCGCCAGAGCATCGCTTTCCCGCCGCCCCCGACGACGGGTTCGCGGCCGTGCGGTGGTTGGCCGAGTACGCCGAGTCGCTCGGTGGCGTTCCGGGGAAGTTGTCCGTAGCCGGCTGGAGCGCAGGCGGCACCATCGCTGCGGTCGTCTGTCAGATGGCCCGCGACGCCGGTGGGCCGGCGATCAGTGGCCAGCTGCTCGTCACGCCCACGACCGACTTCGATTTCTCCCGCCCGAGCTATGCGGAGAATGGTGACGGGTACAGCCTCACCCGGCCGTTGATGGAGTGGTTCTCGGATCACTACGTCGATGCTGCCGATCGCCTCGATCCGAGAGCATCGCCGTTGCATGCCGCGGACCTCTCGGGTCTCCCGGCCGCGGTCGTGGTGACCTGCGAATTCGACCCACTGCGCGATGAGGGGGCGGCCTACGCAGATGCCCTCGCCGCGGCCGGCGTCGAGGTCACCCACCTCCCGCAGCGGGGCCAGACCCATACCTCGCTCCATGCGGTCGACCTGATCATCTCCGGCGCGCCGGCCAGGGTCGCCATGGGCCGGGCCCTCCGTCGCTTCGCCGATTTGCCCGTCCCCGCCTGAGCGACCGGGTCCTGCTCCTCCGCCGATGCGGTGCTCTGGGGTGGCGAGGCGGCCCAGAGGGCCACGCGGCTCAGCTCGCGAGGCGGCGCCACCAACGACGCCGCCGCTGATGCCCAGGGTGCTCCCGCAGCTCGTCGAGCGCGCCCATGGTGAGCGCGTACGCGTCGGCGACGATTCGGGCGCCGTCCGAGAAGTCGAAGAAGTCGCGCTCGTCGACGGGGGGCGGGAGCACGATGACCTCGATCTCCTTCGGGACCCACTGCAGCTCGAGCTCGAAGCGCTGGTCGCGTGAGATCGCGAACGCGCGTATCGCGACGTCGAGGGGCGACCGGATCGGCCGTTCTCCGATGGGGTCCGAGACGTCGAGGACGAAGATGCGCTCGACCGGACCGGCGAGTGCATGTGAGATGGGGACCAGGTTGACGACCGCGCCGTCGACGAGCGTGAGTCCGTGGAAGTCGACGGGCGGAAAGATCCCGGGGAGTGCCGCGCTCGCGAGCAGCGCCGGCCCGACCGGTCCGCGCGCGATCAGGATCTCCTCGCCGGTGCCGAGGTCCGTCGCGACGACCCGCAGTGGGACCTCGAGCTCCTCGAACGTCGTGGCCGGGTGTACCGCCTCGATCAGGGCCCGCAGCCCGTCGTTCGGGAACAGGTGGTCACCGCGTCGCAACACGTTCCAGGCCATCCGGAGCGTCTTGCCGGGGAACACGTCCTCGCCGGCCAGCCCCGTCCAGACCTCCTCCAGGCGGTCGATGCGTTCGATTCCGGTGCCCCCGGCCACCACCGCACCGTTGAGCGCACCGACCGACGTACCCACGACCACGTCGGGGCGGTGACCCCGCTCGAGGAGCGCCCGCAGCATGCCGACCTGGGCGACCCCCTGGTTGCCTCCGCCGGACAGCACGAACGCGGTCACCGGCCCCACCGGGAGCGGCTCCTTGTCCTGCCGATCGGACAGCCCGAAGGGCAGTCGGCTGGGTGCGGGGATCGTGGCCACATCTGATGCTCGCGCGCGGACCGGCCTGTGTCGGACCCGGCCCATCGGGCCCGCGCCGGTTTGCTGTTGCCAAGAATTCGATGGGTATGCTGCGCCGCACCGGGCCAAGGTGGAGGGCACAGTCGCGTGACGGAGTTCTATCGGCAGTACCTCGCGGTGGCGCTGCTCCTGGGCACTGCGCTGTTGATGGTCGGGGCGATGCTCGGCGTCGGTCGCCTGATCCGGCCGACGCGACCGCAGGCCGAGAAGTACCTCACCTATGAGGCCGGCTCCGACCCGGTCGGCGGGTGGGGCCAGTCGAACGTCCGCTACTACGTGTACGCGCTGCTGTTCGTCATCTTCGACGTCGAAGCGGTGTTCATCTTCCCCTGGGCCGTCAACCTCGAGACACTCGGCGTGTTCGGTCTCGTCGAGATGGTCGTGTTCATCGGGATCCTTGTGCTGGGCCTCGTCTACGCCTGGCGGAAGGGAGTGCTGCGGTGGGCATGACCTCGGGCCGCGCGTCCGCACGAACGGCAGCAGCGCTCCCCAATGGAGAGGGAGTGCTGCGGTGGGCCTAGTCGAGAGCGGCAAGATGCCGAAGCCGCTCACGTGGCTTCTCAACTACAGCCGCAAGTACTCGCTGTGGATGTTCCAGTGGGGCCTCGCGTGCTGCGCGATCGAGATGGGCGCCGCGTTGGCAAGCCCGCGCTACGACATGATGCGCCTCGGCGTCATCCCGTTCCCTGCAAGCCCCCGCCAGGCCGACCTGGTCGTGATCTCGGGAACGGTCACCGACAAGATGGCGCCGGCGATCAAGCGCCTCTACGAGCAGATGCCCGACCCGAAGTACGTGATCTCGATGGGCGCGTGCGCGAACTGCGGTGGCCCGTACTGGGACTCCTACTCGGTCACGAAGGGCGTCGACCAGATCATCCCGGTCGACATCTACGTACCGGGCTGTCCGCCGCGTCCCGAAGCCCTGCTCCAGGGGATCGTGATGCTCCAGGAGCGGATCCAGAACGAGGGCATCGGCAACGACGAGCTCGCGAAGCGCTGGCGCGGGGAGCCGATCACCGTTGCCTGACGACGCGCCCGCATCCGAGACCGAGACGGCCGAGGTCGAGACCCCGGCTCCCGACGCGCCTGAGCCCGCGGCGTTGAGCCCGAACCAGGAGGAGCTGCTCGCTCGGCTCACCTCCGGGCTGGGCGACGCACTCATCGAGTCGACCGCGGTGTTCTCCGACGTCGTCGCGCGGGTCCGCCCCGACGCGTGGCGCCGGGCCGCGGAGCTCGCGCGTGACGAGCTGGACTGCGACTACCTCTCCTTCATCGCCGGGATCGACTGGTCGCCGGCGCCGAAGGAGGGCGACGCGGACAGCAGCGACACGTCGTCACCCGCGCAGCCGAGCGAGATGACCTTTGGCGCAGCCGGGTCGGCCGGGCGCTTCCAGGTGTTCGCCCACGTGCAGTCCCCTCGCCGGAAGTGGGGGCTGACCTTCAAGGCCGACGTCGACGAGGCCGACCCGCGCGTCGAGTCGTGGTGCGACGTGTACCCCGGTGCCGACTGGCACGAGCGCGAGTGCTGGGAGATGTTCGGGTTCGTGTTCGACGGTCACCCGAGCCTGCGGCGCCTGTTCCTCCCTGCGAACTTCGAAGGGCACCCACTGCGCAAGGACTTCCCGCTGCTCGCCCGGCTGGTGAAGCCCTGGCCGGGCCTCGTCGACGTCGAGGGCATGCCCGACGTCGGCGAAGAAATGTCGGAGGACTCCGACGCCGCGACGACCGATGCCTCGGCAACCGACGCCGCCGCGACCGGGGAGGAGACGGCGTGAGCACCACATCCACTCCCTCGAGCACCCCTCCGGGGCCGAGCGGCTTCGAGCTCGACCGCGGTGCGCTGTCGCACCTTGCCGGTGCCCAGGTCAACGTCGAGCTCGACACCGGCGACATGATCCTCAACCTCGGCCCGCAGCACCCCGCCACCCACGGGACGCTGCGACTCGTGGTCCGCCTCGACGGTGAGCGGGTCGTGTCGGCCGACCCCGTGATCGGGTACATGCACCGGGGCTACGAGAAGCTGAGCGAGTTCCGGACCTATCCGCAGGTGACGACCCTCATCAACCGCATCGACTGGCTCTCGAGCTTCGCCAACGAGGTGCCGTTCCTCGAAGCGGCCGAGAAGCTGATGGACGTCGAGCCGCCGCCGCGGGCGAAGTACATCCGCACCATCCTCACCGAGCTGTCGCGCATCGCGACGTTCGTGCTGTTCCTCGGGGAGATGGGTCTGCAGGTCGGTGCGCTCACCCCCGCGTTCTACGGCTTCCGCGACCGCGAGCACGTCCTGAACCTCATCGAAGCCGCGACCGGCGGCCGGTTCCACCCGAACTTCAACCGCATCGGCGGCCTCAAGGACGACCTGCCCTGGGGTTGGATCGCCGAGTGCCGTTCCGCCATGAAGATCGTCCTCGATGCCTGCGACACGTTCGAGGACCTCGTGCTGAACAACGAGATCTTCGAGGCCCGGTGTCGGGGGATCGGCATCATCCCGGCCGAGGTCGGCTTGTCGTACGGCGTCTCGGGCTCGAACCTGCGGGCCTCGGGTGTCGACTGGGACCTCCGTCGGGACGGCGAGCCCTACCTCGTCTACCCCGACCTCGACTTCAAGGTGTGGACGCACACCGACGGCGATTCGTGGGCGCGCTACTGGGTCCGGCTCCAGGAGACGCGCGAGTCGGCGCGCATGGTGCTGCAGTGCCTCGACGCGATGCCCGCCGGGCCGATCATGGCCAAGGTGCCGCGCATCATCAAGGTTCCCGAGGGCGAGGTGTGGGTCGAGACCGAGAACCCACTCGGCCAGATGGGCTACTACGTCATCTCCAAGGGCGCGACGGGACCGTTCCGGGTGAAGATCCGATCGGCGTCGTTCAGCAACGTGTCGATCCTGCCCTGGCTGCTCAAGGGCGTGTTCGTGCCCGACGTCATCACCATCCTCGCGAGTCTGTACTTCATCCTGGGGGACATCGACCGATGAGCCGGAGCGGAGCCGTGGCCGGATGGCCGGGACGGCGTAGCGAAGGCGACCCATCGTGATGAGCGCTCTCGCAGGGCTGCCGATGCTCGCGCTCGAGCTCGGGTGGGGCACGACGCTCGCGATCAAGACGCTGATCGTCCTCGCGATCATCCCGGCCGGCGCGCTCATCCTCGGATACGTGTTCCTGATGAAGATGATGAGCCACATGCAGAGTCGGCTCGGTCCCATGGACCCGGGCGGGTTCCACGGCTGGTTCCAGCTCATCGGCGACGGGCTGAAGTTCATCCAGAAGGAAGACATCATGCCGGCGGAGGCCGACAAGCGGGTCTTCGCCGCCGCGCCCGCTGTGGTGGTGCTCTCGACCTTCCTCGTCTTCGCGGTGATCCCGATCGGTCCCGACCTCATCGTCAAGGACCTCGACGTCGGCGTCTTCTACGCACTCGCGGTCTCGAGTCTGTCGGTCATCGGTGTGCTCATGGCCGGCTGGGCGAGCGCGAACAAGTTCGCGCTCCTTGGCGCGCTCCGGGCCGCCGCGCAGCTCATCGCCTACGAGCTCCCGCTGCTGCTCGCGGTCGTCGGCGTGGCGATCCAGGCGGGGACGCTCAGCCTTCAGGGCATCGTCTTCTCGCAGCAGAACGGTGAGATCTTCGGATGGGGCGGCATCGGGAACCCGTACTTCTTCACCCAGATCATCGGGTTCGGCTTGTTCCTCGTCGCGTCGCAGGCCGAGCTCACCCAGACGCCGTTCGACATGCCCGTCGCCGAGAGCGAGCTCGTGTCCGGCTACATGGTCGAGTACACGGGCTTTCGCTTTCTCTTCTTCTTCATCGGTGAGTTCGGCACCGCATTCGGCTTCTCGGCCCTCGCGGCAACGCTCTTCCTCGGCGGCTGGGCGATCCCCGGCGTCCACGGCGACTGGGCGAACATCCTCGGGCCGTTCGTGCTGTTCGCGAAGCTCATGTTCGTGGCGTTCCTCATGTTCTGGGTCCGGTTCACGTACCCGCGCCTTCGTGAGGACCAGCTCCAGGCGCTCGCGTGGAAGTTCCTCATCCCCCTCGGCTTGGTCAACATCCTCGTGACCGGCGCATTGAAGGTGGCGCTGTAATGCCCAAGCTTCCTGGCCTCATCGGCGGTCTCGGCATCACGTTGAAGACGATGCTGAAGCCGGCGG
>JANOWV010000502.1:0-4141 GCA_031418075.1 Actinomycetes bacterium | reverse complement strand
CCTCGACGGACCCCGCTCGGGAGATGGCGCCGCTGACGAACAGCAGGGCCTCGGCGAGCGTGGTCTTCCCGGCTCCGCCGTGGCCCACCAGGGCGACGTTGCGGATCCTGTCGGTCGGGACCGGCTTCACGGCGTCTGCATCACTGGTCACACCCCAAGAGATGTTCCGGCAGGAGGTTCTGCGCCGGAGTCTAGGAAGCACGGAGTGGATCGTGCTGGAGCACCGGCCGGGCCCTTCCGGGGGCAACTGGTACCCTGCGAGCGCACGGGGCGATCCGCCGTGGTCGGCAGGAGCCCGTCGGCCACCCCGCGTTTCCCTCCGGTCATCTCCTATCCGGTCATCTCCCATCTGAGGTGCTCTCGACCATGCTGGACAGACGTTGGCGCGCCAAGGTCGAAGAGGGCCTGGCTCCCGTCGGCAAGGCGCTGCACCGCGGGGGGATCTCGGCGGACGCACTCACGATCTTCGGGCTCGTCGCCGCGGCAGCGACAGCTGCCCTCATCGCGAACGGGAACCTGCTCCTCGCGGTCTTCGGTCTCGTCGTCACGGGGCTCCCCGACATCCTCGACGGCTCGGTCGCCCGTCACAGCGGGACCGCGGGGAATCGCGGGGCGTTCTTCGACTCGGTCACCGACCGCGTCGCCGACGGCCTCATCTTCCTCGGCGTCGCGTGGCACCTGACGGGCGAGAGCGCCGAGCTCCCGGTCCTCGCGATGGCCGTCCTCGGGCTCTCGATGCTCGTCACCTACGAACGGGCCCGCGCAGAGTCGCTCGGCTACTCGGCACGTGGCGGACTCATGGAGCGACTCGAGCGGATCGTGCTCCTCGGCGCGGGACTCGCGTTCGACATCCTCGTCCCGGTGCTGTGGGTGATGCTCGGGCTGACCGCCATCACGGCGCTGCACCGGTTCGTGATGGTCTGGCGTCAGGCGAGTGCGCCGCGCGCTGCGGAGCCGCGTCGAGCCCGGGCGCTTCGGAGTCATGGTGCCCGACGTCAACGCCGCTTTTCTCGCGTATCGGGCCGGCGCTGAGACGGCGCGGCGCCTCCCGGCGCCGCTCGGTCGACTGCTGGCTCGTGCAGCTGCTCGCGGCATGCTCGCGTTCGCGCGCGACCGTCGCCGGCAGGTCGAGTGGAATCTCCGACAGGTCCTCGGGGCCGATGCGACCGACGCGACGATCGCCGCAACGACGGCCCAGCTGTTCAACAACTACGCGCGCTACTGGCACGAGCTGTTCCGACTCGATCCGGATGTCGCGAGCGCCGGGAGCACGGTCCTCGACCTGGGTGAGCTCGTCGGCGCAGCGCACCTCGACGCCGCGACCGGAGGTCCGAGCGCCACGCCGCCACGCGGGGCGATCCTCGGCCTGCCGCATCTGGGGAACTGGGACTTCGCCGGCGCATTCCTCGCGGCTCGCGGACACCGTCTGGTCGTCGCGGCTGAACCGGTCGAGCCGCCCGAGCTGTTCGACTGGTTCGTCGAGACCCGACGTCGACTCGGGATCGACGTCGTCGGACTCGGCCCCGACGCCGCTCCGAGGTTGCTGCGGGCCCTCGACGCCGGTGCCCTCGTGTGCCTGGTCTGTGACCGGGACCTCACCGGCGACGGGGTGGAGGTCGAGCTCTTCGGGGCGCCAGCGCGAGTCCCTCGTGGGCCGGCATTGCTGGCACTGCGGGCCGGCGTCCCGCTGTTGCCGGCGTCGGCCGAGTTTCTCGCCGACGGTCGCCAACGGATCTCGATCGAGGCACCGCTCGCG
The DNA here is from genome assembly GCA_031418075.1 of Actinomycetes bacterium. Classification (GTDB taxonomy): domain Bacteria; phylum Actinomycetota; class Acidimicrobiia; order IMCC26256; family PALSA-555; genus DASUAO01. The sequence goes on along the minus strand of JANOWV010000502.1, from coordinate 2,385 downwards.
CTCGATCGTCGTGGTCGGTTGCGCGACGACGTGGCGCGGGTGACCCAGGACCTCGTGCGCCGGTTCGAGGCGCGCATTGCCGCGCACCCGGACCAGTGGCTCGTCATGCAGCCGGTCTGGTCCGACGGCGCCGTCGGGGGATCGAGCCCCGCGGCCGCGCCGAGCGCCCCGAAGCAGGCCGAATGATGGATGCCGGATAATGGATGCCGGATAATGGATGCGGGATGAGCGCCGACCGGGCGCTGCGCGTGATGCTCACATGTCCCTATTCGCTCTCGGTCGACGGGGGAGTGCAGCTCCAGGTTCGCGGCATCGCGCGCGCCCTGCGCGCACGCGGTGTCGACGCGCGGGTGCTTGCGCCGTCGGATGGGCCTCCCCCCGAGCGCGGGATCACGAGTCTGGGGCCGACCCGGCGGTTTCCGTCGAACGGTTCGATCGCGCCGATCACCGTGAGTCACGCCGTTACTGCCCGCACGCTCGAGGCGCTCCGCGTCCATCGGCCCGACGTGGTCCACCTCCATGAGCCGCTCTCACCCGGGGCGAACCACGCGATCCTCGTCGGGACCGACGTGCCGGTCGTCGGCACGTTCCATGCGTCCTTCGCGGGTCGCAATGCCTGGTACGACGCATTCCGCGCCCCACTCCGGCGCATGGTGGGTCGGCTCGCCGTGCGGACGGCGGTCTCACCTGAAGCCCAGCGCAACATCGAGTCGACCTTCGGCGGTATGTGCGACATCCTCCCGAACGGCGTCGAGCTCGCCACCTTCGAGGATGTCGAAGCCGCGGAGGCGCCACGGCCGACGATCGTGTTCGTCGGCCGTCACGAGCCGCGCAAGGGACTGGGGGTCCTCCTCGACGCGTTCGCCGGACTCGATCGCGACGCGGACCTGTGGGTCATCGGGGAAGGTCCGCAGACCGCCGACCTGGAAGCACGCGGGGTTCCCGGTGTCCAGTGGCTCGGACGCGTGTCGGAGCGCGAGAAGGCCCGGCGGCTCCGGGGCGCGACCGTGGCGTGCTTCCCGTCGATCGAGGGCGAGTCCTTCGGGGTCGTCCTGCTCGAGGCCATGGCGGCCGGCACGGCCCTCGTCGCCTCCGACCTCACTGGCTACCGCCACGTCGCCCGGGGCGACCGAGAGGCCGTGCTCGTGGCGCCAGGGGACCCGGCGTCGCTCCGGGATGGACTCCGGATGCTGTTGGACGACGCGGGTCGCCGTCGGCTGCTGGTGGAGGCCGGACGCGCCCGGGCCCGGGAGTTCTCGATGGAGCACCTCGCCGACGCGCTCGTCGAACGCTACGACGCGGCTACCGGGCGCGCGACCGCGCCCTAGAATGATCTCGGACCGAAACCAACCAGGAGCCTGCCCGTGAGCGCCGTCCTCATCATCGTCGCCGTTGTCATCGTCATCGGCCTCGTACTTGCCGTCATGTACAACTCGCTCGTCCGCGGACGAAACCGGGTCGACAACGCGTGGAGCCAGATCGACGTCCAGCTCAAGCGTCGCTACGACCTGATCCCGAACCTCGTCGAGACGGTGAAGGGGTACGCGAAGCACGAGCGCGAGACGCTCGAGGCGGTCACCAACGCCCGCGCGAACGCGATCAACGCGCAGTCAGGCGGGAACGTCGCCGACCAGGCGCAGGCCGAGAACGTCCTCTCCGGTGCGTTGAAGAGCCTGTTCGCAGTCTCGGAGGCGTACCCGGACCTCAAGGCCAACCAGAACTTCCTGCAGCTGCAGGAAGAGCTCACGTCCACCGAGGATCGCATCGCGTACTCGCGGCAGTTCTACAACGACAGCGTGCTCACCTACAACAACTCGATCCAGACCGTCCCGAAGAACCTCATCGCCGGGATGTTCAACTTCGAGAAGCGCGAGTTCTTCGAGGGTGCACCCGAAGAGAAGGGCCCGGTGAAGGTCGAGTTCTAGGCCCGCACCTTCCCTGCTCCGATGACCACCCCTGCACCCGCGCCCGCAGCGCGCACGTCCTTCGAGCGCGAGATCCGCAACAACAAGTGGCGGACCTTCGCGATCCTCGCGGGCTTCGTCGTGATGATCGTCCTCGCGGGGATCGCCGTCGACGTGCTCCTGGGCTTCGGCATCGCCGGCGTGGCGATCGCGTTCGTCGTCGCGCTCGGGATGGCGGTGTTCTCGTACTACAACTCCGACAAGGTGGCGCTCGCGGTCACCGGCGCACGCCCGGCCGAGGGACCCGACTTCCAGCGTTACCACAACATCGTCGAGGGCCTCTGCATCGCCGCCGGACTGCCGAAGCCGCGTCTGTACGTGATCCATGACGCCGCGCCCAATGCGTTCGCCACCGGCCGTTATCCATAACACTCGGCGCTCGCAGTCACGACCGGGCTGCTCCAGATGATGAACCGGGTCG
>JANOWV010000501.1:0-3132 GCA_031418075.1 Actinomycetes bacterium | reverse complement strand
ACTTGGGCGCGGGTTCGAGTCAGACATCCAATGCGCTTCGCGCTAAGATTCAAAAGCTGAAGGGTTTCGTCAGCGTTGACGACGAGGAGACGGGGAGCATCGCTCATGATTCGACGAGCTCGGTGATCGGCGACGTGACCTCACCTATCGGTCGGAGTCTCCGGATCTCGCGTCGGTAGGTGAGCATCTCACGCACGATCTTGCGGATCGTGGCGAACGACGAGAGCGTGGAGACGCCGACGGACCGCGCGAAGTAGTCGACCCCTGTCTGGATGACGAGGTGCCCGCGTCGGGTGGCACGCGCGAGCAGCTCGGCGTCGATGAACGATCCCTCGCTGCGCAGCTCGAGATCATCGATGACCCGACGCCGTAGCAGCTTGCACGCGAAGTTGACATCGCGGATCCGCAGGCCGAACAGCACCCGCACCGTCTTGTTGTATGCGAACGAGTAGACGGTGCGACGCCAGCCCTCGGCTCGGCGATCGAGGCGCCAACCACACACGATGTCGGCGTCGTAGGCCCACAGCAGTCGCAGCAGTCGTCCCGTCTCGAACAGGTCGAAGGGCAGATCCGCGTCGGTGTACAGGACCAGATCACCCGTGGAGCTCGCGAGCCCGGTGCGTACGGCGCCGCCGAGGCCGCGATTGTGCTCGTGACGGACGACGCGGATGCGCGGGTCGTCAGCCGCGAGATCGGCGGCTACCTGCGGCGTCGCGTCGGTCGACGCGTCGTCGACGAAGACGATCTCGAGCTCCCGGATCAGCCCCTCCTGCAGGAGCGCCGCGCCGGCTTCACGCGCGGCGGTGACGAACCCACCGAGCGCATCTTCCTCGTTGAAGGCGGGGACCACCACACTCAAGCGCTGACCGGCGTTCGTGGCACACACTCCTGCTCGGATGGGGGCGCTAGCGTACTTTGTCCGATCCGCACAGAGCCATAACAATCCCGGGAAATGGCGGAGATCCTTGCCACGAACCGGTTCAGACGAGCGCAGCCTGCCTGCGGTAGGCCCAGCCGGGACCCCGGAGCACGAACGACAGGCGGTCGTGCCAGGTGGTCGAGCGGGCGACATCGCGCAGCATGTCGGCGTGCTCGTGGGTGGCGATCCGCCAGGGTGAGAAGGACCCGATGTTCTTCGTGAGGCCATAGACGACGGGCTCGACTTCGGGCTCGAACGTGCCGAAGAGCCGATCCCAGGTGATGAGGATGCTGCCGTGGTTCCGGTCGAGGTACTGCGGGTTCGACCCGTGGTGCACCCGGTGATGCGATGGGGTGTTGAGCACCTGCTCCCACGGGCCGAGGGTCCGGATCGTGTCGGTGTGGAACCAGAACTGGTAGATGAGGTTGACGCCGCGCGCGGTCTCGATGAGACGGGGACGGATCCCGAGCAACGTCAGGAGGCTGTAGGGGACGAACGTCCCGAACGCGTCGGCCACCGGTTGGCGCAACGCGGTCGAGAGGTTGTACCGCTCACTCGAGTGGTGCACGACGTGGATCGCCCACATGTAGCGACTCGTGTGCATGAGCCGGTGGTTCCAGTAGTAGATGCAGTCCCACCCGAGCACCGCGGCGACGAGCGCGAGCGGACCCGTCCCCCGGTCACGGCGGCGGCCGCGGCGCCACATCCGGTCCGCGGTCGTGCGCGATGCCAGCGTCGTCGTGATCGCGATCCCACCGGCGACGACGGCGGTGACACCCCCGACCTGCGCGATCTTCCGCGCGATCGGCGCCGGGTCGGCGACAGTGACCCCGTCGTCGGGCCGACCCGGATCGATGCTCTGATCGCGTTCGGCCCGGCGTACGACGGCGTCGGCGACGGTCGTGGCGACGACGGCTCCGGCCGCGACACCGACGAGGGCCTTCCCGAAACGCCCGCGGCCTGGCACCAATGGACGCAGGATCCGGGCCAGGACCATCGGGGCGAACACGCTCGCCACACCCATGGTGAGGCTTGCGACCGTGTCGCGCTGCTCATAGTCGGCCGGAGTAGGGCCGCGCGACGCGGCCCGGCGTTGGAGCCAACGTCGCTCCGCACCCATCGCCACGAAGTACCCGGGGATGGCGAGGAGTGTGAGGTCGAACCCCTTCCCCCGTCGCGCGGCCACAGCGTCAGTCTCCCCGCACGCGATGCGCCCGTTGATACGTGGTCGACTGGGTCCGGACCAATTCGACGAGATTGCCCAAGCGCGCCGAGCGGGGCGGGATCTCGTCGAACGAGGCATCGCTGACCACGCATCCGGTCTGTCGTCGCGATCGACACGCCGGGATGTGCGCGAACGTTCCGCCGACGTCCTTGCCGATCGGGACGCTGATGTTCGTTCCGGGAAGGATCGCCGACACGATGCGGTCGCGCACCTTCGCGTCGTGCTCGATCTCGTTCTCGAGCAGAGCCCTGAGGAGGGTGGCCCCCTCGGAGTCCCCGATGAGGACGAAGCCGCGTCCGTGATTGTCGTGCTCCAGGTAGTCCCGCCAGGCGTCGACCACCCCTGCGTAGGCAATCGCGCCGGCCGTGCGCAGCTCTGCCGGACGGCCGAGGCCGGCAACGGTGATCTGTGGGTAGATCGGGGCGAACACGCTGCAGTCCTGTGAGAAGCGCGACGCCTGCGTCTCGGCGACGGCTCTGATCTCGGGGTCGAGGCTGAGGTCGGCATTCGTCGTGGTCTGCCCGCTCACAGACGGGTAGACGTAGAAGCAGTCGATCGTCGGGCGCTTGGTCGTGGTGAGGTCGGATCGACAGGGGTCGTCGGCGAGGCCGGGTCGGCACAACCAGACGACGCTGGCCGCCGGCGTGCCGATGTCGATCTGACCGTCGGTCGTCGGCGTGCTGGGCTGACCGTGGGCAGCAGTCGCGGACGCACCCGTGACGAGCGCGACGGTGGCGAAAAGCGCGAGCGCGCGGTAGCGGCGTCCGGCACGGGGAGGCACGCCTTGATCGTACCGGCGGACCGGATCGTTCGGCCCAGTGACGACGATCCTGCGTCCCGCACTTCCCATCCGGGGATCAGGAGGCGGGGATGATGCGGTACGCGTCGGCGAGGGTGGCGATGAAGTCGACGTCGCTGGTCGGGTCGGCGGGAACCGGACAGTCGACGCCGCGCCCGGCCAGTTCGGCGCGGAAGCGCGCCACGACCG
>JANOWV010000500.1:0-2075 GCA_031418075.1 Actinomycetes bacterium | reverse complement strand
TCCGCCTCCACCTGGGCCACGAACGCATCGGTGTCGTGACCGTCGCGAAACGCGAGCCACGCCGCAGTGTCGAGGCCCACAGCGGCGAACGCTCGCTTCATCATCACCTTGTCCATCGCGACCGCGGAGCCGACCACCCCCGACCCGACGTAGGGAACTCCCGCGAGCTCGAACAGCCCCTGGACCGTGCCGTCCTCGCCGTACGGGCCGTGCAGCAGCGGGAGCACGACGTCGAACGGGGTCTCGGCCCCGGGCGCACCGGGATCACCGTCGAGCGGCACGAGCGCGCGTCGTCCGGGATCGGCGAGCTCGCCCACCGGCGCGCCCTCGACCGTGAAGGCCGCCGGCAGTGCGTCGCGGGAGCCGGCGAGCGCGGCGCGTGCCTCGCCCGCAAGCAGCCATCTCCCCTCTCGGGTGATCCCGACGGGGACGACCTCATAACGCTCGGGGTCGAGCGCGCCGGCAACCGTGACCGCGCTCGTGCGCGACACATCATGTTCGGCGGAGCGCCCACCGAACAGCAGCAGGACGCGGATGCGATTGGTCACGTCAGCCCACCTCTGCGCCGGATCACCGCGGTCAGGCCACCTGGAGCACGGCCCGGATGCCGAGCCCCATCAGGAACAGGCCAGCCAGCCCGTACAGCATCTCGCGACGGCCTCGCATCTGCTGGCGGTACTGGTACGCAAGCCCGACGGTGAGGAATGCCAAGAACCCGTAGAACATGTGGAACCGCGGGACCGTGTAGTCCTTGCTCGCGACGAGGATCACGCCGACCAGGACCTGGAGCATCATCGCGACCTCGGCCACGAGGATCGAGATCCACAGCCAGCGGCCACGGACCTTCACGATCTTCCAGGCGACGAGTGCGGCAACGCCGACGAGGCCGTTGGCGACGATCGCGACGTAGCCCCAGGTGGCGTGGAAGTCGCGCAGGGCTCGCATCGAGGTGTTCCCCCAGCTTCAGGGACGGCGGATTCCGGAAGGCCAGATCCAGGTGCCGGCGATCAGGTGTCGGCGAACAGGTGTCGCCAATCAGGTGCCGGCGATCATGTACCGGCGATCATGTACCGGCACTCAGGCATCCGGCGCGGACTGCGCATCCTCGCGCTGGACCACGTCGAATGCCCACAGGGCGCTCTGGTTGCTCACAGGACCTTCTGTGGCGTGGGCGCGGTGACCCTTCGCGAAGGCGTCGCTGTTGGCCCAGGCGTCGAACGCTGCCTCGGACTCCCACCTCGTGTACACGAGGTACGTGTCGCGGTCATCGGTGGGACGCAGCAGCTCGAACGCTTCGAAGCCGGGTGCCGACCCGACCTGACCGGCGCGTGCCGCGAAGCGACGCTCGAGCTCCTCCGCCCGCTCGGCGGGGACGGTGATGGCATTGATGCGGACGATGCTCATGCGCACTCCTGTAGCGGGCTCGACGGGCGGCCGAACGGGATGGGGGCCACCGTTCTACCCGGCACGGGCCTCGGAGCGCTCACTCGCGCGAGAATTGCTGGACCTTCCGGGCAGGAAGCGCGAACCTCGAACGAGGGGGTTCGGCATTGTCGTCCTCCTCGACCCTGCCGAAGCACCGCATGCGTCGGCAGGGCCAGCTGGGTGTGCCGATGGGCCGTCCCTGCCCCGGCCCGCGGCCACCCGGCGCGTCGACGCGCGACACGCGTGTCGTCGCCTACCAGCCCACCTCACCGTCGACGAGCTCACGGAGCAGATCGGCGTGGCCGTTGTGGCGGGCGTACTCCTCGATCATGTGCACGTAGATCCATCGCAGCGAGCACGGCGCTCCGTGGCGCATGCCCGTGTCGTCCAGTTCGTGGGCCGCGGCCGCGGACCGACTGCGCTCGCACTCGGCCTCCCAATCGGAGAGGTCGGCCACCCAGTCGGCATCGTCGAGCGGGACGAGCTCGCTGTCGTCGATCGCCGGGTCGTACCAGATGGGCGTCGCGTCAGCATCGCACTGGAGCGCACGCTGGAACCAGTTCCGTTCGACCTCCGCCATGTGTCGGACCAGGCCGTGCAACGAGAGCTTCGACGTTGCGATCGGACGCGCTTTGCGGCCTGCGTCATCG
>JANOWV010000499.1:0-6497 GCA_031418075.1 Actinomycetes bacterium | reverse complement strand
CGGCGACCGCGGCGCCCGTCGGCTCGGGCACCACATGATCGACGTCACGCATCCTTTCCACCCTTCCCCCCCCACACGAGGAGCTCATCATGAAGAAGGCAATGATCGCGATGGCAATCGTCACACTTGTGTCGCTGATGCCCGGTGCCGCGTTCGCGTCCAGCACCACGAGCACCTACCGCGGCGGCGACGGCCACGGCGGTGATGGCCACGGTATGGACATGGGCGGGCACGACGCCGGGAACGTTCCTACCGTCGACGGCGCCCGGGAGATCAAGGTCACAGCGGGTCGTTTCCGATTCACGCCCAAGGAGATCACGATCGCCGCGGGTGAAGACGTGACGATCGTGATGAAGTCGACGGACCTCTTCCACGACTTCGTCGTCAAGGGCACCGGCCACGTCGTCGGAGCCAAGCGCAAGAAGACCGCCATGGGCGGGCTGCGCATCGACGAGCCGGGAACGTACAAGTTCTGGTGCAGCGTCAAGGGCCATCGCGCCGCCGGCATGAAGGGCACACTCGTCGTCGAGTGACCGACGGCCGACGATCGCGACGAGGAACCTGACCGGGATGCCGCACCCGACCCGAGCACACGACGAGGACGAGGCCCGGCACGGGTCGTACAAGCCCGCGTTGGCACACCATTGGCTGACGAAGGTGTACGACCCCGTCGTGCGCATCACATCGCGCGAGTCCGCGTTCAAGGCTGGCCTGCTCCGGCAGGCGAGCCTTGACGACGCGGCTTCGATGCTCGACGTCGGGTGCGGCACCGGCACGTTCGCGATCATGGCCAAGCGGGCGAACCCCGAGCTACGCGTGGTCGGTGTCGACGCCGATCCCGCGGTCCTCGAGATCGCACACCGGAAGGCCGACGAGGCAGGCGTGGAGATCGAGCTCGTCCGCGGAACCGCGGCGTCCCTCGCCGCTCCGGACGCGTCCTTCGACCGCGTGACCTCGAGCCTGTTCTTCCATCATCTCGATCGCACCACCAAGGTGGTCGTCGCACGCGAGATCGCGCGTGTGCTCACTCCGGACGGGCAATTCCACGTTGCCGACTGGGGTGCGGCATCGAATCCGGTGATGCGAGCAGCGTTCCTGGTGGTCCAGGCGCTCGACGGGTTCGAAACCACCCGCGACAACGTGCAGGGCCACCTTCCGGCGCTCTTCGCGACCGCCGGCCTCGACGACGTTGAACAGGTCGGTGCGATGCCCACGATGCTCGGCACCATCGGCTTCTACCGGGCCCGGCGCGACGCTTCGTCACGCACGACCTGATTCCGCTGCTCAAACGCGGTACTCCGGGTTGGGGAAGTCGAAGCGGCATCCGGCGTCCCAGGCAGTGCGCTGGTTGCCGTGCGCCGGGATCCCGCCGGCGTCCTTCAACATGCGCGCGAGATGCATGAGGTTCCACGCCATGAAGGTGGTGTTGCGGTTCGTGAAGTCGTTGGCCGGGCCGCCCGAGTCGGGATCGAGGTACGACGGCCCCGGCCCCGCTTCGCCGAGCCACGCGGTGTCGGCCTGCGGCGGGATCGTGTACCCCAGGTGCTGGAGCGAGTAGAGGACGTTCATCGAGCAGTGCTTCGCGCCGTCCTCGTTGCCGGTGACAATGCAGCCGCCGACGCGGCCGTAATACGCGTACTGGCCGTCGTCGTTGAGCAGGTGCGAGTTGCCGTAGAGGCGCTCGATCACCGTCGTGCACACCGACGACTTCTCACCGAGCCAGATCGGCATCCCGAGGATGAGGATGTCGGCCGCCATCACCTGCTCGAAGAGCGCGGGCCACGCATCGACGTCCCAACCGTGCTCGGTCATGTCGGGATAGATGCCGGTCGCGATCTGGTGATCGATCGCCCGGATCTGGTCGACCTGCACCCCGTTGGCCTCGAAGATCGCGATCGCGAGGTCGGCGAGACCTTGGGTGTGCGACATCTCGGGCGACCGCTTGAGGGTGCAGTTGATGAACAAGGCCTTGAGGTCGGAGAAGTCCCACGTGCTCTCCTCGGACCACTGCTGTTGGAGCTTGTTGAGGTTCATGGGCCATTCGTCTCCCGACCCGGTGATCCGTTACAGCGTGGCACCGAGCTCGCGACATTCGGACGAGAATGGCGTCGTGTCCGCTCCAGGGGTGTTCGCCGACGACCGAGTCCTCGTCCCCGCACTGCGACAGGGTGACGAGGCGGCGTTCGCCTGGCTCCTCGAGCGATACTCCGCCCCCCTGCGTCGACTGGCACGCACCTACGTCGCGACGGACGCGGCGGCCGACGAAGCCGTCCAGGAGACCTGGCTCGCGGTCATCACCGGCGTCGATCGCTTCGAGCAACGGTCGAGCCTGAAGACCTGGCTCTACGGGATCCTCGTCAACGTCGCGCGGTCAAAAGGCGTGAAGGAGCACCGGACCGTCCCCTTCGCGTCGCTGCGCACCGAGCTCGAGCACGGCGAGCCTGCGGTGGACGCCGACCGGTTCCGCGGCCCACGCGACCGGTTTCCCGGGCACTGGGCGAATCCGCCCATCCCCTGGGACGAGCTCCCCGAGGACAGCGTCGTAGGTGAAGAGACCTTCGCCGCGGTGCGCGCCGCCATCAAGGACCTCCCCCCGAACCAACAGACCGTGATCACGTTGCGCGACATCGAAGGCTGGGTTGCCGACGACGTGTGTAACGCCCTCGAGATCTCGGAGACGAACCAACGAGTGCTCCTCCATCGCGCCCGGTCGAAAGTGCGGCGAGCACTCGAGCTCCACTTCGAGGAAGCGCGCCGATGATCCTTCGCAAGCTGCGGCGCCGGCTGCAGGGCGACTACCCGTGCGCCCGGCTGGTCGAAGCCGTCACCGAGTACGTCGAAGGCTCGATGTCGGAACGCGAGCGCGGCCGATTCGAACGACACCTCGCGGCCTGCTCCTCATGCCAGGAGTACCTCGCCCAGCTGCGACGCACGATCGAGCTCACCGGACGACTCTCCGTGGACGACGTCGAGGCACTCCCGGCGCCGGCTCGCGAGGCACTCCTCGAGACGTTCCGGAAGTTCCACATCAGCCGTTCATCGTGACCGTGTAACGGGAACGACACTTCGCTCACTGTCGGACATGGCTACTACCACCCTCCACTGGCACAAGGTCGCCGAGATCGACGACCTTCCCGACGGTCGGGTCCGTACCGTGAACGTCGGGACCCGATCGTTCGCGCTCACCCGCGTCGGCGACCGCTACGGCGTCCTCGACAACCACTGCCCGCACCAGGGCGGACCCCTCGGTGAAGGTTCGATCGAGCAAGGGCTGCTGCGCTGCCCCTGGCACGGCTACGACTACGACCCACTCACTGGCACCCCACCGTCCGGGTTCAGCGACGCGCCGGCCTGCTTCCCCGTCGCGGTGCGCGACGACGGCGTCTACGTCGGCCTCGAGGACGAGCAACCGCCTCCGCGCACGGTCTCCGACGTGATGGTCGAGACCATGGTGGCGTGGGGCGTCACGCATGTCTTCGGGATGGTGGGCCACTCCAACCTGGGATTCGCGGACGCGATGCGCCGCCAGGAAGAGGCCGGAAACCTCACGTACATCGGCATCCGCCACGAAGGCGCCGCGGCGTTCGCGGCGTCGGCGTACGGGAAGCTCACCGGTCGGCCGGCCGCATGCTTCGGGATCGCCGGCCCGGGTTCCACGAACCTGCTCACTGGTCTCTACGACGCGAAGGTCGACCGTGCACCGGTGCTCGCGATCTCGGGCCAGGTGCCCTCCAACGTCCTCGGACGCGGCGCGTTCCAGGACATCGACCTCACCGCCGCATTCGCCGATGTCGCGTCGTACTCGAAGACGATCTTCGCCGGCTCGGATCCCGCCGAGCTGATGACGCTCGCGTGCAAGCACGCGTTGGTGGGCCGCAACGTCGCCCACCTGGTGCTCCCGGACGAGATCCAGGTCCAGGAGGTCGACGCCGACACTCCGGCATCCGGTCCCACCGGGCGGGTTGGGGCCGACGAGATCGCGCCACCGGCCGGCGTGCTCGAAGATGCAGTGCGAGTGATCGGCGAGGCCCGACGACCGGTGATCGTCGTCGGCCACGGTGCCCGCTTCGACATGCCGGACGTGATCGCATTCGCCGAACAGCTCCGCGCCCCGGTCCTGACCACGTTCAAGGCGAAGGGCCAGATCTCCGAGCGCCACCCGTTGGGGGCGGGCGTGCTCGGGCGCAGCGGCACGCCGGTCGCGAGCTGGTTGATGAACGAGTCTGATCTCATCATCGTGTTCGGTGCCTCGTTCTCGAACCACACGGGGATCGCCTCGTACAAGCCGATCGTGCAGGTCGACTTCGACCCGATGGCCCTCGGCCGCTTCCACCCGGTCACCGTTCCCGTGCTTGGCCATGTCGGGGTCACGGCGCGGCTGCTCGCGGAGCATGTCCAAGCCGGCCGTGATCGGGTCGACCAGTCCCCCGCCGACCAGGTACCCGACGACCAAGTACCCGTCGACCAAGTAGACGACGTGCGCGCCCGATGGGAGATCTGGCGGGAGGAGAAGGCGCGTCGCCTCGAGGACGACCGCGGCCTCGGCATCGGCTCCGCCGCGGTCTTCGACGCCATGACCCGGATCGTCCCCGAGAACGCGGTCATCGCCGTGGACGTGGGCAACCACGCCTATTCGTTCGGTCGGTACTTCGAATGCACCCACCAGTCGATCCTGATGTCGGGGTACCTCGGGTCGATCGGCTTCGGGTTCCCCGCCGCGATGGGCGCCTGGGCCGCTGCTCCGGAGCGCCCGATCCTGGCCGTGACCGGCGACGGTGGGTTCGGTCAGTACCTCGCCGAGCTCACGACTGCAGTGAAGTACGGGATGAACATCACCCACGTGCTCCTCGACAACTCCTCGCTCGGCAAGATCAGCAAGGAGCAACGCGCGGCACACTTCGAGGTGTGGCAGACGTCACTGCACAACCCCGACTTCGCGGAGTACGCACGCCTCTGCGGTGCGCTCGGCATCCGTGTCGACCAGCAGGACCAGCTCGACGACGCGTTGGCGCGCGCCCTTGCGCACGGGGGCACGTCGCTCGTGCACATCGTCACCGACCCCGAGCTCGTCTGACCCGACGCGATGAGCCACGCCGCGCCGCCGCGCCGCGCTCAGTCGGTCGGCGTCGACGGGTCGGGCACTCCCGCGGGTGTGCCCTCGTGGTACTGGATCAGCTCGAGCAGGTAGCCGTCGAGGTCCTTCACGTAGGCCATCGTCACCGGCCAGCGGTCGAGTCGGGCCGGCTCGGTCACCGACTCGCATCCGGCAGCCATGGCCTTCTCGTACAGGCCTTGGCAGTCGTCGGTGTTCACGTAGATCTTCCACATCGCCGAGCCCATGTCGATCGGACCCTCGTGGTCGAGGTGCTGCGCGAGCTGGAGACGCGAGCCTCCCTCCTCGGCCATGAGCACCGCCTCGAGCACGCCGGGGATCTCGGTGCGGCTGCGCACGGGGATGCCCAGGACCCCCTCCCAGAACTCGACGGACCGCTCGAGGTCGGTGACGTTGATGCAGTACTGGCCGAGGATCGCCTTCATGTCGTGCTCACTTTCGTCTGTTGGTGATCGATGTCGTCAGGTGGTGATCGAACCGCCGTTGATACCGATGGTCTGGCCGGTGACCCACTCGGCCTCGTCCGACGCCAGCCACACGCAGGCGGCACCGACGTCCGTTGGGACACCGGTGCGGCCGACGGGCACCGCGCGCGCGAGATGCTCGGTGACCGCAGCGTCCTCCATCGTCTGGAGACCGATCGCGAGGGAGTTCGCCGTGACCCCGAGGCGCGCGACCTCCATCGCCAGTGAACGCGTGAACGCGATGCCGCCGCCCTTTCCGGCGCTGTACGGAGCGACCCCGATGTTGATGCCATTGGTACCGGCGCCCGACGAGATCGTGATGATGCGGCCCCATCCCCGATCGCACATCCCGTTGATCACCGCCCGGCAGCAGTGGAGCACGCCGTACAGGTTCACCCGCACAGGCCCTTCCCATGCGCCCGGCTCCATGTCGCGGAACTGCGTCGGGGTCATGCCGTCGGCGCCACCGTTGCCGGCGTTGTTCACGAGGATGTCGATGGGTCCGAGCGTCGACTCGGCATCGCCGACCCCGGCGACGACCAGCGCGTGGTTCGTCACGTCGAACGCCACCGCCATGCTTCGTCCACCCGCAGCGCGAATCACCTCGGCCGTCGCTTCGGCCCGTTCGGCCACCACGTCGTTCACCGCGACGGCCGCGCCCTGCGCCGCGAGCATCCCGGCGATGCCGGCACCGACGTTCTGTCCGGCGCCGGTGACCAGCGCAGTGCGTCCGGAGAGGTCGAAGATCACGGCTCGGGACGGTACTGCCTTTCGCGGGCGCCCGGCGCCGTCTTCGGTCGCGATGTGCGAGCATCCCAGGTGACCATTCCATGACGATCGAGGGGCGACCCGTGGCCACGAGCGAACGCATCATCGAGGAGTTCGAGGACGGCGACTGGATCGTCGTGCTCGACGGCCCG
>JANOWV010000498.1:0-1848 GCA_031418075.1 Actinomycetes bacterium | reverse complement strand
GCACGGACAGGACCTGCACGGCCTGGACCTTCAGGGCGCGAACTTCTATCTCGCTGACCTGTCCGGGGTCGACCTCTCCGGGGCGAACCTGGCCGGCGCGCAGTTCGTCGATGGCAATTTGGCGAACGCCGACCTGCGGGGCGCCGACCTCTCGGGTGCGGCGGTGGTCCGTATGGACCTCACTGGTGCGCAGCTCATGGGCTCGACGATCACGGACGACACGAATCTGCGGGATTCGGTGGTATACGACAGTTCCGGGATCGACCTCGGCGCGCTCTCGCCCGAACACCGGCTGCTGCCGTTCGAGTTCCCGCAGCCGGGCCAGTACCACGCGTCGTACGTCTTGACCGCCCAGACTCCTCGCGGGCTCTTCCTCACCGACGCGATCACCTATCAGGGCGATCCGCTCTTCGAGTTGTTCGGCCCGCCGATCAACATCGCGGCGTGTCAGGACGTGTGGCGCCAGGACGCGCCGGTCGCGAACGACATCAGCTACCTGGCCGTCGGGACGCACGAGATCGCGTGTGTGTACGGGCCGCACGCCGGGATCAGGGTGCGGATTGTCGTTCTGCCGATGCCGGGCCTGAACGCCAGGGTCGGAAACCTGCCGTTCAAACCGCTGACGGGGTCGACCGGACGGATGATTTTCGGGATCAACGCCCTTGCGGACACGACGTCCATCGTCACGTTTTCCGCGCCTTCGACTGGACCGTCGATCACGTTCTCGCCCGCGACCCAGACCCGGCACGGGACCGCAGGATTCGTCGATTTTACGATCGGCGACGTACCCGGCCACATCGTCTTCACCACCACCGTCAACAACGATCCCGCAACGACGGTGACGTTCGAGACCTACAGCCAGTGCGCGGCCTGCGTCTCCTTATCGACCGACACGCCGTCGTCGGTCTGGGGGCAACCCGTGTCCATCGCCGCAGTGACGCCGTACGGAAAGAGCGGCAAGGTGAGCTTCTACGACGGCGCCTCCCTGCTCGCTACGAAGGCCGTCGACGTGAGCGACAACGGGACCATCCTGACCACGAGCACGTTGTCGCTGGGATCACACGACATCACCGCGCAGTACCGCGCCACGACGACCGCAGCACCGATTATTTCAGCGGCTGTGACGGTCGACGTCGATCAGGCATCGTCGAGGATCACGCTGAGCTCGCCGTCGGCACCGACCGTCACGGGGGAGCCGATCACGTTCGACGCACGCGTGTCTTCGAACGCCCCCGGCGTTGGTATCCCCACCGGACCGGTGCAGCTGTACGACGGCCCCAACCTCCTCGGTACCAAGAACCTGGTGAATGGCAACGCGAAGTTTTCCGTGAAGCCGCCGACCGCTGGGAGCCATCCGCTGACTGCTTTGTACGTCGGAACATTGAACGTCACCGCGTCCTCTACTGCGGCGCCGTTCATCGCCACAGTCAATGCGGCACCCACCACCACAAGCCTCACAACGTCGGCGAACCCGGCGGTCAACGGCCAGTTCGTCACCCTCAAAGCCACCGTCAAGGTGGTGCCTCCTGGCTTGGGCAAGCCGACCGGAGTCGTGAACCTCTACAACAACGGTTTGTTCCACGGATCGGCGCCACTCGTGAACGGTGTCGGGAAGTTCTCGGTGCGACCGGGGATCGTCACGCACGACTACACCGCGACCTACGCCGGTTCGGCCGACTACCTCGTGTCGACCACACCCGATCCGCTCGTGCAGTCGGGCGTTGGGGCGAACACGAAGGTCACCCTGATGTCGCAACACCCGACCACCACGTTCGGCCACGTCGGGGCCATCATCGCGAAGGTCACGGTTGTCGCACCAGGGAAAGGGGTCCCGACCGGCGTGGTCAC
>JANOWV010000497.1:0-3094 GCA_031418075.1 Actinomycetes bacterium | reverse complement strand
CCGACTGGCTCGCGAGTGTCGAGACCGTGCGTCACAACCTCTCCATTGGAGATTGTCGAGCTCGCGCGTCTCGTCTCCTCATTCATCCGACCATCGGCGCGACCGGGCGCTTGTCGCAGAGGATTTCGCGGGCTGTGTATCCCGGCCTAACTTGCGGCGAGTGCGTCCCAGAAGAACGGGAACGCGAAGACGGCCAAGCCGGCGGCCATGAAGCCCACCTTGCCCCGCTCGAATCCGAGGCCGGCCAGAACGAACAACACGACCGCGACTCCGAACAGGATGGCCCGAATGGTTGGACTCATGGCACTAACGGCAAGCAACATCTGATCCTTCTTTCATCGGTGCAGGTGGCGTCGCGTCGGGCGGCATTCAGCCTGTGAACACCCCCCGCCGCGTTTCCCCCTGTCGCGTCTCCTGTGAATGCCTATACCCCAGCGCATGGGCATCGCAATGAAGGCTGGAGCGGCTACAGAGAGGAGGACGAGGTTCGAGCCCCTCAACGCCCGCGAGCTCGCGTCCGTTTCGTGCCACAAACGTGCCAGTAGCAGTGGTCACTCACGGTCACTCGAGGTCGCTCATGAGGTTCGTTTCGTACCGTTGACCTGGCTGTTCGCGCGAAGGTGCAGGTCAGGGGTTTGAGCTGATTACGTTCGCAACGTAGAAGTCAGGGGTTCAAGTCCCCTCACCTCCACTCTTCCTGCAGGTCAGCGCCTCGGCGCGCGCAGTACCGCGCGCTTCGTCCGGTCTCGTGCCACACCGAGAGGTGCGCCCTCTCGTCGGACTCATGACCCGAAGGTCGTGGGTTCAAATCCCACCCCCGCCACCATCGCAGCAACAGCAAAGGCCCCCGCTTCGGCGGGGCGTCGCTGGTTCCGGGTGTCTTCTACCCGGCGGAAGCCGAGATCGTCCGATTCGCCACATGAAGGTCATCGGAAGTGCACCCCGTAGTGCGCGCGATTGCGTTCGGCAGCGTCGCGTCTTCAGTGATGTTTCAGCACTCGTCGTGCATTGTGCTGAGTGCCACCCCCAGCAGAAGGAGCAACATCATGGACATGAAGCGCAAGCTCGTCGCCACCGCGGTGGGTGCACTCGCACTCGCGGGTCTCGGCGGTGCCGGGACTGCGATCGCGCAGTCCACCAGCGACACATCGACGCCGGGTCATCTCCGGAGGTCGCGGGTCTCGGCCTGATGTTCGGGATGACAAGGCGCAGAGCTATGGGATGCGACCCTCGCCCTGCTGGTGGGCGCCGCGCTTGAGCATCTCTTCCTCGTGCTCGGCGACGTCGGGATCGATCTCCTGTGCCGCTCCGGCTTCTTCTTCGGGTGTCGGAGCGCGGTCGGAGTCATGTTCGGCCTGCGCGTCGGCGTGCTCGGCTTCGCGAGTCTCAGCGCTGGGACGTGTCGGCTGGGTGGCCTCGGTCATGGGGCCTCCTTCTCGTTGGCTGCGTCTCCATCTGTACTACCACAACTGAAACTGAACCCATTCCCAGGCACTCGGCCAGTTTGTTCGGAGCGCGAGATAGGTAGGCTCAACCACATGGCGGGCAACGAGAGCAGGCTCGTGGGCGTGGCTCGCGATGCGTCCACGATCATGGAGATCTCGGATGCGTTCGAGGAGGAAGGCTTTCGCGGTCAGTTCGGGTCGGGCGAGGACGGCGAGGTCGAGTGCTTCACGTGCAAGCGCCGATCGCCAGCGGAATCCATGGCGGTCGAGCATCTCCGCCGCCTCGAAGGGGCATCCGACCCGGCCGACATGCTCGTGGTCGTCGCGTTGACCTGCCCGCACTGCGACACGCCCGGCACGCTGATCCTGAACTACGGTCCGGTCGCCACCGTCGAGGACGACACGATCCTGCGCCGCCTCGAGCAGTCGCCTCCGCCCGAGCCTGCCTCGACATCTGTGTGACCCAACAGGCGTGCCAGCCGGGCACCTTCGCAACGAGACCGGGCGGACCGCGAGGGATGAGCCAGTCGCGCGATCGACAACTGGCGGAACTGGGGTCAAGCATTGTTGCTCCATTCGTATTGCGTAATGTTGCGGAGCATCGCGGGAGGATTGTCTTCCGGAGAGCGGGCTCAGCTCGCAGCGAGCGCATCCCAGAATGAGCGGACATCTGTTCGTCAATCAGCAGGCGGGCGTGGGCGGAGCGGCCATCGGGGATCTCGAAGCACAGCTTCCGGATCATGTCGTCGAGGCGTGCGCACCCGAGAAGTTGTTTGAGCGGGTTACCGCGGCGCTCGACCGCGCGCCGGACTTCATCGGCGTCGCGGGCGGCGACGGGACGATCCGCAGCGTCGTCGAGGTGGTCGCGGGGTCCGCGACTCCGTTGCTCGTGGTCCCCGCGGGCACCCGGAACCACTTCGCCAAGGACGTCGGTATCGCGGATCTTGCCAAGGCGGTGGAGGCCGCCCGAGGGATGAAGACCCGAACGGTCGACGTCGGCTGCGTCAACGACCGCCTGTTCGTCAACAACGCCAGCATCGGCTCGTACCCGAGGCTCGTGCGTGCGCGCGAGCAGCGCGAACGACGGATGCCCAAGCGCCTCGCGCACCTGATCGCCGGGTGGGAGCAGCTCCGCCGTGGGCGTCGCCTGCGGTGCGAGGTCGACGGCGCATCGATGCTGGTGTGGGCAGTCTTCGTCGGGAACGGCCGCTACGGCGACACGATCGCGACCATGGTCGAACGCGACGACCTGGCCTACGGCACCCTCGACGTCCGGATCGTGCGCGCCGATCGGCGGTGGGCCCGGCTCCGGGTCGCGCTCGATGTGCTGTTCGGTCTCGGCCGATCGCGCGTGGTCGAACAGCGCTCCGTCACGAAGCTGGTCGTGTCGACGACGCACGCCACCGCGGTTGCGCTCGACGGTGAAGTGCTCACCATGGAGTCGCCACTCGCGTTCTCGTTGCGCCCGAACGGCCTGCTGCTCCTCGTCCCGGGGTGACCCGCGTCGTTACTCGGCTCCCCAATGGGCGCGGAGGTCCTCGAGCCATGCGGGGTACTCGAGCGGTGGGTCGGGCAGTGGGTTCGCTCCGTTCCGTTCGAGCGCCTGCTCGTAGGCCTCGGGCTCGTCCCCCCAGCTCCGCGGGTCGCCC
>JANOWV010000496.1:0-4962 GCA_031418075.1 Actinomycetes bacterium | reverse complement strand
CCGGCCACCTCCTCGACCGGTGTGTACTGCACCTCGACGCCGGCATCGGTCATCATCTGCTCGTACTGCTCCAGCGTCACGCCAGGCGCCCGCCGCGGCGTGGGGTTCGCGAGCTCGGCCGGGCGGTGCTTCCAGGCGTCGAACAGCCCGGTGCGCAACATGTGGGGACCGGGGAAGAGCACCGACGCACTGACGCGCCCGCCGGTGCGGTCGGCCTGTGCCTCCTCGAGCTGTGCGTACAACACTTCGGTGAGCGTGACCACCGCGGCCTTCGTCACCGAGTACTCCGGCGTGGCCGAGAGCGGCGAGATGCCGCCGTTGCCCGACGACGTGTTGACGACGTGCCCTTCGTCGCCGTGCTCCAGCATGTGGGGGACGAAGGCGTTGATCCCGTGGATGACGCCCCAGAGGTTCACGCCGATGGCCCATCGCCAGTCGTTGACCTGGTGCTCCCAGACTCGTCCTTCGGCTCCCGCACCGATACCGGCGTTGTTGCACAGCACGTGGACGGGGCCGAACGCGTCGATCGCGGCATCGCGCAGCGCTTCGACCGACGCGAGGTCCGCCACGTCGGTGGGGACACCGAGCACGTCGAGCCCGTCGGCCCGTAGCTCGGCGACGGTCGCGTCGAGCGGCTCGGGGCGGACGTCGGCGAGCACGACGTGCATGCCCTCGCGCGCGAACTGCTCTCCCATGGCACGGCCGAGGCCGCTGCCCCCGCCGGTCACGACGGCGGTCCGCCCTGCAAAGTCCTGCAACATCGTGTGCTTCCTCGTCAACTGTCGATGCGGCCCTCACCCGCCTTCGGCGAGGTGAGCGACGCTGGTCCGTGGTTACTCGGCTTCGATGACGCCGATCGGTTGGCCGGCGAACGCCGGGCACTTCACCGCGTCGGGCGGGATGTCTTCCGGCGCGATCGGCGTCGCGATCTCCGCGACCGTGGGGCCGACGCGCGCGCCCACCTCGGCGAGTGCGTCGAAGTCGAAGCCGTAGAGCTTGGCGGCATTGCCGCCGACCATCGCCTGCACCTCGGTGGGCTCTACGCCCGCATAGGCGAGTCGCAGTGCTTCGCGTGAGTACGGGTAGCTCGCTTCCCGGTGCGGGTAGTCGCAACCCCACATGATGCGGTCGAGTCCGACGGCGTAACGCAGCGGCACCTCGCTCGGGCGCATGAAGCTCGAGCCGACGTGGCACTGGCGCGCCCAGTACTCGCTCGGCTGGAGCGAGAGCTTGCGCACCGGCTCACCCCACTCGACCTCCTGTGACGCACCCGCGGACTCGCCGCGCATGCGCGAGAAGAAGTAATCGAGGATCGCGAGGCGCTCGGGGATCCACGCGGTGCCCTGCTCGGTGAACACGAACTGCAGGTCAGGGTGGCGCTCCATGGCGCCGCCCACGATCAGGTGCCACAACGCCCGATTGGCCCACCACGTGACCTCGAGCAGGAAGATCACCTTGTCTTCTGGCGTGTCCTCGAGCGGGGGTACTGCGCTGCCCGAGTGGTGATTGAGGGGCATCTCGAGCTCTTCGCACACCGCCCAGAGCGGCTCGTAGTACGCCTTGTAGAGCGGTGGGAGTTCCGTCCCCGGTGGCGCGCCCGGGAGCAGCACGCCGCCGGTGAGCCCGGCGTCCTTCGCCCAGCGCACCTCGGCCACCGCGGCGTCGAGGTCGTGCAGGAGGATCTGCGCGATCCCGGCGCGCCGCCCGGGGGTCGCGGCGCAGAAGTCGGCGAGCCAGCGGTTGTGCGCGCGCAGGCCGGCCCAACGCAGCTCGAGGTCGCCGGCGTTCGCGGCGGGGGGCTGCGCAGTGAGCGAGCCCTTCGGGTAGAAGGGCGGCACGGTGTTCGGGAACAGGACCTCGGCAACGATGCCGTCGGCCTCCATCTCAGCGAGGCGGCGGTCGCTGTCCCAGTTCCGGCTGGCATCGGGACCTTCGAGGTCCGCGAACGGGACGACGTAGTCGGCGACCCACCGATCGAAGTCGTCGAGACGGGCGTGCTCGAGGTAGTCGCGGTACGCATGGATCTCGGCGCCGGCGTGGCCGTCGGACGAGATGATCGTGTAGCGGTCGGTGTCCGCCAGGGTCGTCATCGTCCTCCCTCTTTCCTCACTGTCGGCTCCCATCGGTGCGGGCTTCGTGCTCGCGGTCCCGATCACGTGCGCCTGTAACCATGTTCCTGTAACATCGTTCCATGACCGCGACGGCGCGTCAAGCGCCGGTCTCCGCCGACCGCATCGTCGACACCGCCCTCGAGATCGTCGATCGCGACGGTCCCGATGGTCTCACGATGCGCGGTCTCGCGGCGAAAGTCGGGGTCGCGGTGACGGCGATCTACTGGCACGTCGGCGACAAGGATGCTCTGCTCGCCGCGATCGCCGACCGGGTCGCGACGGAGGTCGGCACCGTGCGCGTGTCGGGCGCGGATCCCCTCGCCCGCATCGTGTCGTTGGGGCGATCACTGCGGCGGAACCTGCTCGAGCGCGCCTACCTGGTCGGCGTCGCGCATCGGCAGGGCCGCACCGAAGCCGTCTTCCAGCCGGCGCGCCGAGTGCTCGTTCGCGAGCTCACGGCCGCCGGGCTCCGCGGGGCGGACGCCGCGTTCGCCGTGCAGTCCGTCCTCTACCTCGTCAGCGGCTCGGTCCTTACTGACCTCCAGGTCGAGCGCGCGCCGGAGTCGCGTGACGCACCGGAGGAGCTGTGGACCGCGGCCGACGTGGCCGATGCCCCTGAGCTCCTCGAATTCCTCGCCGAACCGATCGACACCGAGCAGCTGTTCATCCGCACGCTCGAGACCCTCGTCACCGGCTTCCTCGCACCCGCGAACCAGCGAACCAGGAGATCCTCATGAGTCACCAGCTCGTCATCCGCGGCGGCACGGTCGTCGACGGAACCGGCACGGCACCGTTCGTCGCCGACGTCGCGATCGACGACGGTCGCATCACCGCGGTCGGGACGGTCGACGCGGAGGGCGCCGACGAGGTCATCGACGCCACCGGCATGCTTGTCGCGCCCGGTTGGGTCGACGTGCACTCGCACTACGACGGGCAGGCCACCTGGGACCAGGAGCTCGCACCGAGCGCGTGGCACGGTGTGACCACGACGGTGATGGGCAACTGTGGCGTGGGCTTCGCGCCCGTCGCGGCCGACCGCCACGACTGGCTCATCGATCTCATGGCCGGTGTCGAGGACATCCCGAGCGCGGTGCTCGCGGCCGGGATCCCGTGGGGCTGGGAGACGTTCCCCGAGCACCTCGATGTCCTCGAGCAGGGCTCGTGGACGATGGACCTCGGGACGCAGATCGCGCATGGCGCCGTGCGCGGGTACGTGATGGGAGAGCGCGGCGCGCGCAACGAGCCCGCCACGGCCGACGACATCGCCGAGATGCGCCGGATCGTCCGCGAGGCGATCCAGGCCGGCGCACTCGGCTTCTCGACGAGTCGCACGCTCGCCCACCTTGCTGTCGACGGTGAGCCCGTCCCCGGGACCTTTGCGTCCGAGGACGAGCTCTTCGGCATCGGTGAGGGTCTGCGCGACGCGGGAGCCGGTGTCTTCGAGGTCGCACCGCTCGGATCGGCCGGCGAGGACCCAGACGGCACCACGCGCGAGGTCGAGTGGATGGCCCGACTGTCGACGGCCATCGGCCGCCCGGTCTCGTTCGTGCTCATCCAGGTCGACTCCGCCCCGACGCTGTGGCGCGACATTCTCGCCACCGCGAACGCGGCGGTCGCTGACGGTGCCGATCTCCGCGCCCAGGTCGCGGGCCGTCCGACGGGCCTCCTCGCCGGGCACCAGACGAGCCACAACCTCCTCGACGTGATTCCCGCCTACGTCGAGTTGCGTGACCGTCCGCTCCCCGAGCTGCTCGAGCTGCTGCACGACCCCGAGGTGCGTGAACGCATCCTCGGGTGGGAGCCCGACGACGCAACGCAGGCGCGTCTCGAGGGCGCGTACCCGAAGACGTTCGTGATGGGTACGCCCCCCGACTACGAGCCCGGGCCCGAGAAGAGCATCGCGGCGATCGCCGAGCGCGAAGGTCGCACGCCGCTCGAGGTCGCGTACGACGCGATGCTCGAGGACGACGGCCGGGCGATGCTGCTCGTCCCGCTGCTCGGGTACAGCGATGGATCGAGCGAGCCGGTGCTCGAGATGATCAATGACCCGAGGAGCGTGCTGAGCCTGGCCGACGGGGGCGCGCACCTCGGGATCGTCTGCGATGCCTCCATGCCCACGTACCTGCTCACGCACTGGACCCGAGACCGCACGCGCGGCGATCGCGTCTCGATCGAGATGATCGTGCGCAAGCAGTGCCGGGAGACGGCCGAGCTGTACGGACTCCTCGACCGCGGCGTGCTCGCCCCCGGGATGCTGGGCGATGTGAACGTGATCGACTACAACGCGCTCCAGCTCGACAACCCGGTTGTCCGTGACGACCTGCCGGGCGGTGGCCGGCGGTTGGTGCAGGGTGCGCAGGGTTACGTCGCAACGATCAAGCGCGGCGTCGTCACCTACCGCAATGGCGAGCCGACCGGTGCGTACCCAGGTCGTCTCGTGCGCGGCGCCCAGCCCGCCCCCACCCAAACCGGCCCCGCCTGAGCCGGCGATCAACGGGTTCTCGGCACGCTCAGTGTTGCGCTGCAACAACCAGCGTGCCGAGAAGCCGGGCGCGCGCATCGGCTGCTGGGCCAGACTCCTGGCATGACGAAGCTCCCGATCCCGGTCGACGTCGCCGATGCGACGCCGGAGTGGTGCGCCGAGGCGATGGGTCGCGAGGTGACGGCGGTCGAGGTGCTCGACGCTCATTCCGGGACGACCGGTCGGGCGCGTCTCGGACTCACCTACGGCAACGGGGGGGAGGGACCGGCTTCGGTCTTCCTCAAGCTCGCGCCGTTCGATGAGCGCCAGCGTCGCTTCGTCGACGCGGTGGGGCTGGGGATCGCCGAGGCACGCTTCTACCGGGACGTC
>JANOWV010000495.1:0-3504 GCA_031418075.1 Actinomycetes bacterium | reverse complement strand
ATCCGCGCGCAGCCCGGCGGTCGCTGCTCGCCACGACTCCCTGAGGCGGGTCACGGATGCGAGCACGTCCGAGGACCGCTGCGCGGCATCGGTGACCGCCCCGGCGAACCACCGCACCCAAGCGTCCTGGGCTCCCTGGCGGAACCGGGTGAGCCCTGACTGGTATCCACCGACGTCGCGCGCCATGACCAGCGAGACCGGCGGCGGCACCGGGATGTCGAGGCGGCGGGCGAGGATGCATCCCACGAGCACCCGCCCGAGCCGACCGTTGCCGTCGGCGAAGGGGTGCACGGTCTCGAACTGCGCGTGCGCGTTCGCGGCCTGCGCGATCGGGTCGACGTCGGTGCGAGCGACGAAGATGAAGAGATCCTCTATGAGCGCGGGGATCAAGTCGGGTGGCGAACCGACGTGGGTGGCCATCCGAGGGTTCGCGCCGCCGACCCAGCCGAGCGTGTCCCGGTAGGCGCCGACGTGGCGAGCATCGAGCATCGAGTGCGTTGCCATGAGTTGGCGGTGCCACTCGAAAAGGACGTCGGGATCGAGTGGGCGCCGGTCGGCGAGGGCACCGCGGACTACGGCGAGGTTGTCGGCGACCCACCCCGCGACGTGCTCGTCGGCGGCGGCGAGGCCCCCGGCTCCCGCCTCCGCGAGTGCGACGTCCCCGGCATCGGCGTGCAGTCCTTCGATCGCGCTCGATGCCAGGCCCTCGGCGCGCAGCAGCAGCCGGGCTGCGACCTCGAGCGTTCCGGTCGCCTGGTCGCCGGCCCGGTGCACGGCGGCCGCGGCCCGCTCGGTGAGGCGGACCGTGGCGGCGGGGAGGTCGTCGTCCCAGCCCGCGATTCGTTCCGGGTCGGCCGCCTCGACCGGCATCCCCTTCCAGGTCACCGTGACCGATCGGTGCATTCGCTCCTCCAGAGTGGCTAGTTACACAAGAATAGCAACAGAAGCTTGTGAAATGGGGGGAGTTACGCAAGGCTCCCGTTCGCCGCCGGGGTGCTCGCCCTGGCTGAGAGTCACGCTCTCGGCCTGGGGAACAGACCGGTGCTTGTGGGTTGGCGCCAACACTGCCAAAAGGCCCCGGGGCACGGGCGCCTGAACCGACCGTTGCGCTTCCTGGTGCCGGAGCTCGATCCGAGCGGTCCTGCTGGCGCCAGGGTATGAACCCCTCACTCGGTGGGAGCGCCGCTCGACGAACAGTGATCTGCCTGGCGGCTGTCCGGGATTCCGCTTGACCGAAGACCCGAAGTAGGTCGGAATATTGACCAGTGTCTTCCACGATCCCCTTCTCCCAAGCCAAGGCCCACCTCTCCGAGTTGGCAGATCGAGTCGAGCACGAGCACGACCGGGTGCTCGTCACCCGCAACGGGCGGCCATCGTTCGTCCTCGTGAGCGCTGATGATCTCGAGTCGCTCGAGGAGACGCTCGCGATCAGTCGTGACGACGAGTTGATGCGATCCTTGCGCAAGTCCCGCGAGGAGTCAGCCGCCGGCAGGCGCGTCCCGATACGGCGTCGCGACTGAAGGCGAGTTGTACGCAGTCGAGATCACCCCTGAAGGACTCCGGCATCTCGATCGACTCCCCGAGAAGGTCCGCGCTGCAGCGATCGAAGCCGATCCTCGGCCCGATCGCCGAGAACCCGGCCCGCCGAGGACGTCCACTCGTCGGTGAGCTCGAGGGCCTGTACTCGGCTCGGCGAGGCGACTACCGAGTGATCTACGAGATCGACGACGACGCGCAGGTGGTCGTGATCCTGTGGGTCCAGCACCGCCGCGACGTCTCTCGCCCTCGCTGATCGTCCAAGACCCATGGCGAGGCGCGGATCAAGAGACCGCGGGTCGCCGGCTGTCACGACTGTCCGCCTGGGTCTCGAAGAGCTTGCATCGGACACTTGACCCGTCAGAGGTAATAGGTCAAGATTATGACCAATGACGAGCATGATCCCGTTCTCCGAAGCGAAAGCGCACCTGTCGGAGCTCGCTGACCGGGTCGAGCATGAACACGACCGCGTCCTCGTGACCCGCAACGGTCGACCATCGTTCGTCCTCGTGAGCGCCGACGATCTCGAGTCACTCGAAGAGACGCTCGCGATCACTCGCGACGACGAGCTGATGCGTTCGTTGCGGAAGTCCCGCCAGGAGTCCGCCGCCGGCAAGCGCATCGCGCTGCCGCGGCGCGACTGACGGGCGGTTGTACGCGGTCGAGATCACCCCGGAAGGACTCCGCCATCTCGATCGACTCCCGGAGAAGATCCGTGCCGCCGCGCTGGAGGCGATCCTGGGTCCGATCGCTGAGAACCCGGCCCGCCTCGGGCGTCCACTCGTCGGCGAACTCGAGGGCTTGTACTCGGCTCGGCGAGGCGACTACCGAGTGATCTACGAGATCGACGAAGACGCGCAGGTGGTCGTGATCCTGCGGGTCCAGCACCGCCGCGATGTCTATCGTCCGCGTTGAGCGCCAAACCCCAGTGCGACAGTCGCGGTCGTCGAAACCGCGGGTCAGCCGGCAGAGGACTCCGCGGCGGCCTTGATGTTGGCGATCGTCGACTTGATGCCCTCGGCAAGTAGCTCGAAGCGGCCCTCGAAGTTCGCCGGCGATCCCTCGATGTTGATGCGGGGAGCATGGAACGACTCGGTGAGCGTGGTGCCCGCGCCGTTGGGCGCGAGCTCGAAGCGCCACTGGGTCGGGTTCTCGTCGCCACGCGGCACCTCGAACGCGAAGACCTTGCCCGGCTCGCACTCCGCCACGATGCACGGGGCATCCCACTCGTAGTCGCCGACCTTGTTGAACCCGTGGAAGTGAGCACTGACGGCCGGCCCGGTCGCCCCGTCCTCCCACTCGGCGCGCACGCACTCGGGGCTCCACTCGCCCATGCGGGTCACGTCGGCAACGAGCTGCCAGACAACCTCGGACGGGGCGTCGATCGCGATCGATGCGGATGACTGTTCGGGGAACGTAGGCATGCGCCACGCTACCCGGGGATCGGGGCACCAGGCTCGTGGACCGGGTCCTGTTTCGGTCAGTCTGGTTGCGTGGGCCCAGACGCTCGAGCGATGCCGGCGATGAACTCGTCCAGGTACGCGTCCTCGGGCTCGGCCGGGTACGCCTCGGCGAACGCGTGGACGGCTGTCTCCGGCGACCCGAACGAGCAGAGGGGCCAGAGCACGCGCATATCCGCGCGATCGTGCTCAGTCGCATCTGATCGAGATGCCGCGAGCTTCATGAGGAAGATGGTGTCCGCCGGGGGTAGGAGTACGCGCAGCGGCCCGTGTTCGAGCACAGCTCGTCGAGCGTGCACTCGGACTTGTCCCCGCACACCCGGTTCTCGAAGTTGCCGGTGAAGAACCGGATGCACTTCGAATTTTCGGGGCAGGTGCCGACGTCGCAGCCCTGGATGGTGCAGTACCCCTCCTTCGAGGAGATATCGCAGTAGCGCGTGCCATTCGGATCGCAGTCGGAGCTGATGATGCAGCTGTCGCCGATATCCTTTCCGCAGCCGGTGGCCAG
>JANOWV010000494.1:0-1527 GCA_031418075.1 Actinomycetes bacterium | reverse complement strand
GGTTGGCGATCGAGTTCGCCGAACGCTTCGTGGTCGATCACACCAACATCGACGACGAGCTCTTCGTTCGCCTTCGTGCGCACTTTGCTGACGATGAGATCCTGGACCTCACGATCTGTGTCGGCGCATTCCTCGGCTTGGGGCGCATGCTCCAGGTGCTCGAGATCAGCGCCGACCAACCGGTCGTGGACTGATTCCCGAGCTCAGGGCCGGGCGGCTCCGACGGGGGTGCCCCAGATGCCCTGGATGCGTACGACCGCGCCGGTATACGGCGCCGAGATGATCTTCCCGCCGCCGATGTAGATCGCGACGTGGTCGCTCCCGCCGGGGCCCCAGAAGATCAGGTCGCCCGGGAGCAGCGCGGACATCGACACCTTCTGCAATCTCGAGTACTGCGCGCCCGAGTAGTGGGGCAGCGAGACGCCGCCGGCACGCCAGGCCGCCATGGTCAGGCCGGAGCAGTCGTAGGTGTCGGGGCCGGCCGCGGCGTAGACGTACGGCTTGCCGAGCTGGGCGTACGCGAACGCGACCGCGGCGGCCGCGCCGGAGCTCGGCGCCGGTGCTGAAGGAGATGCGGGCGGCCCGGTGGTCGGAGGAGTGGTCGGCGACGGAGCTGACGGACCCGGCGCGGGTGTCGGTGTGGTGGGCGCCGAGGACGTGGGGGGAGTGGTGGCCGGACGGGGCGCGCCCGCGCTCGCCGGCGCGGTCGTTCCGCTCGTCCCGGGGTCGGACAGGTTCCTCGTGACCTCGGGTGGGGCGTTCGCGAGGAGCTGCTGCTGGCGAGCGTCGGCTGCGGCGAGGTCGTCGCGTGCGCGAGCGAGCCGATCGCGCTCGTCCTGGGCGTCCCGGCGGGCGGTGTCGGCCCGCGACTCCTGCTCCGTGAGCGCGGCCCGGGTCGCTTCGAGCTGGTCGACGAGCCGGCGGGTCGCGTCGGCGGCTACCGCCCGGTAGTGGATCTCCCGTCGTGCGTTCGCGCTCCGACCGGCGGCCTCGACCGGCACGAGCTTGCCTTCGGATGCGCTCCGGTAGATGCCGGCACCTTCGCTGGCGAGTCGGGCCCGGTCCTCGGCGATCTGGGCCTGCAAGGACTCGATCTGGCTGCGCGCCTCGGTGAGCTGTGCCTTCGCCTCGCTGAGGCGGTACTCCGCCCCGTTGAGTGCTTCAGCGAGCGCGCTCGCTCGGCGCCCGTTGGTCTCGATCACGCGCGCAGCGCCCGTCGGGCTGGTTGGGTCCGGGGCGGCGTTGGCCGACGCCCCGAACGTTGCCGCGACGCTCGTGGCGGCGAGGACGATGGCAGCGGCGCGTCGAAGGAACATCGTGTTGTGTGCATCGGCGCCGTCCGCCGCCCTGTTGAGTGCGGATCGTGCGCGAATCCGTCGGGTGTCAGTGACCCCGGAGCCGTGACGGGTAGTTGCTCGGGTACGGCTCGTCGGGGAGCTGCCAGATCAGGCCGCGTCCCCACCAGCGGAGCCCTTCGAGTACCCGGTGTCGTTGGTGTTCGTGTGGCCGGTGTTCGTGTGGCCGGTG
>JANOWV010000493.1:0-7543 GCA_031418075.1 Actinomycetes bacterium | reverse complement strand
GAGCTTCCTGCGCGGCGACATCCCCAACAAGGACTTCCTCCACCTCTACGGACCCGGCGGCGTCTGGGTGCTGGCCGGCGCGTTCAAGCTCTTCGGGACGACCCTCTTCGTCGAGCGGATGGTCGGCCTCGCACAGCTGCTCGGGATCGTCTTCGGTGTCTTCTTCCTCGCGCGTCCCTGGGGTCGCAAGGTCGCGCTCGTCGCCGGCACGGTCACCGCGCTGGTGATCCTCCCGCCCATCGGGCTCACCGCACTGGCCTGGAACGGTGGCCTCGCGCTCGGGCTCCTCGGCTGCCTCGCCGGTCTGCACGCGACGCGCATGCCGGACTCGGGGCAACGTGGGATCCTCGCCCTTGTCAGCGGCGCGCTCTTCGGCGCGGCCCTCCTCTATCGCCCTGACCTGATCCTCGCGGTCGGGCTCGTCGTGCTCGTGCTGTGGCGCCATCTCGATCGGAGGGGACGGCTCCGCCTCTTCGTGGGGGGCACCGCGCTCGCCGGCCTGTACCTCGTCCACTTCGCGATGGCCGGGATCGGCGACTCGATCCAGGGGATGGTGATCGACCCGATCTTCTACCTGCGCGGCGGTCGCGGCCTCCCGCTGCCACCGTCGTTCAACCACTTCGACGGCTTCCTCCTCGAGGCGAAGGAGGCGCTCCAGATCCGGTGGCCGATCCCCCATCTCGGCGCGCCCGCGCAGCTCGCCATGTGGTTCTGGCTGATGCTCGCGTCGGTCGCCGCGCTCGTGGTGACCGCACGCCGAGCCCGGCGCCGCGCGTCGGACGACACGGCCGCGTTCCCGGGGGTCACCCTCGCGGTGGTCGCCGCGTTCTGCGTGGGGATCCTGCCCCAGGCGCTCCAGCGACCCGACACCGTGCACATCGCCTGGGTGAGCTGCATCCCGCTGGGATTCGTCGCGGTCGTCGGCGCGGAGCACCTGCGCGCCCGCCGCCCCGATGCGAGCCCGTGGAAGGTCCTGGTCCTCGGCGCCCTGCCGGTCGTCGCCATCCTCTATCTCGTCGTCCCCAACTTCTTGGTGCGCGACTACGCCGACATCTCGCTCGAGTCGTTCGGCATCCGGCGCGACGTCTACGAGATCCACAACGACGGCCGCGTCTTCTACTACGGCGCGGAGTCCAACGCGGCGCAGCTGGCCGAGCTGCTCCCCGTCGCCGACCGGATCGCGAAGCCGGGCGACCGGCTCGTCGTGGGCACCGGCGACCTCCGCAAGACCCCGTTGAGTGAGGCGTTCCTCTACTTCCTGCTCCCCAAGACCCGCCCCGGGACCTTCTACATCGAGATGGACCCCGGCGTCGCGAACGCCGCCGACTCGAAGCTCGCCAGCGACCTCCGCCACGCCGACCTCGTGATCCTCTCTCGGGCGTGGGATGCGTTTGCCGAGCCCAACGACTCGCGCGAGCTCGGCGCAGCCAAGCCCAACCGCGTGCTGCGCGAACAGTTCTGCAGCGTCAAGAACACCGGGACCTACGAGCTGTTGCAGCGCTGTGCCCACGGAACCGGTCCGCAGGGCGAGCCGGGAGGCACCACGGCCGGTCGGTAACATCTCCCGATGCGCACGCTCGTCGTGGTTCCCACCTATCTCGAGGTCGAGAACATCGTCGAAGCACTCACCCGAGTGCGCGAAGCAGCGCCCGACGTCGACATCCTCGTGGTCGACGACTCCAGCCCCGACGGCACCGCAGCACTCGCCGAGAAGACCGGCGGTGAGCTCGGCCAGATCGACGTGCTCGTCCGCCCCGCCAAGACCGGACTCGGGGCCGCGTACCGCGACGGCTTCGCGCTCGGAATCGAGCGGGGCTACGAGGTCCTGGTCCAGATGGACGCCGACCTCTCACACGACGCCGCGTCCCTCCCCACCCTGCTCGCCAAGGCCTACGACGGCGCCGACCTCGCTATCGGATCGCGCTACGTCCCGGGCGGCAAGATCCCGCACTGGCCGTGGCACCGCCGGGCCCTGTCGCGCTTCGGCAACCGCTACGCCGGGTTCATGCTCTCGTGCGGGGTACGCGACATGACCTCAGGCTTCCGGGCGTATCGCGTTCCCACGCTGCTGGCGATCGATTACGCCGGCACTCGGGCGATGGGATACGGCTTCCAG
The DNA here is from genome assembly GCA_031418075.1 of Actinomycetes bacterium. Classification (GTDB taxonomy): domain Bacteria; phylum Actinomycetota; class Acidimicrobiia; order IMCC26256; family PALSA-555; genus DASUAO01. Next base: position 5,427 of record JANOWV010000493.1, on the reverse strand, counting down.
ATCGAGCTCGCGTACCGCGTCTCGCGGTGGGGCGGCGAGATCGTCGAGACCCCCATCACGTTCTCCGACCGAGTGCGAGGGCACTCCAAGATGTCGCTGTCGGTGGCGTTCGAAGAGCTGTGGCTCGTGACGTGGTGGAGCATCCGCGACCGTCCCTGGTGGGGGCGTCGTCGACGGGCCGCTCGACGTCAGGGCACCCAGCTCCCGAAGAACGCGAGCACCGAGTAAGCCACGAGCCCTGCTGCAGCCATTGCGAGCGCGGCGCGCTCGACCTCGCGCCTGCGGGTGAGCAACGCGATGCCCAAGGCGAACGGGAACGCACTCATCGCGTACCGCTCGTAGGAACCGAGGTTCTTCGCGGTGAACCCGAGGACGAGCGTCGCACCTGCGTACCACGCGTACGACGCCGGAAGCTTGCGCGCGAGCACGACGACCAATGCGCCGAGGAGGATCGCCCAGAGCAACGGCGAACCTGATCCGATCCGATCCCCGTGGAGGAGGTCGCGGGCCGCGTCGACGACCCGCGTGAAGGGATCCTGGAACCCACCGCGAAGCCGTGGATGGTCCTGCACACTGAGCGGCTTCAGGAAGTCGCCGAACTCGATCGCGGAGTAGGCCAGGAAGCAGAAGAGACCGATCGCGGGTCCTACCACCGCGACCAGGCGACGCGCCCGGGCCCGCAGGTCGAGTGCCGGCCAACCTCGGAGCACTTCCACCAGCGCGGGCAGCGCGAGCACCACGCCGAGCGGCCGAGTCGCTCCGGCAAGGAGGCCCAACGCGCCCGCGACCGCCCACCGCTTCGTGCGCAGCGCGAGGAACACGCCAACTGCGAGCGCCATGACCAGCGCCTCGGCGTACCCGAGCACGAGCGACACCGCGACCGGGAACAGCAACCCGAACCACGCGGCGCGGGCCGCGAGCCCACGATCACCCGTCTCGATGACCGCGAGGCGGTGCAGCAATGCTGCGAACACCAGCGCGGCGAGGTTCGCGACCAGGATGACGGCCACATCGGTGTGCCCGAGGAACACAACTCCCAGCGCGCGCGACACGAGGGGGAAGAGCGGGAAGAAGCGCAGGCTCTCGGCGTTGAGTGCCGTGTACCCGTGCTCGGCGATCGCGCGATAGAACGCGGCATCCCAGGCGAAGAGCCCCTGCGCGAGCTGCACCGGTCGAGTCGCACGGCCGATCTCGTCGAACAGGAACCGGGACAGCACGAGCGCGCCCGCGACCACCGCGCGGGAGACGAGCCACGGAACGACGGCTGCCCGGAGGTCCTGCCGCACGAACCGGGAAGCGCGGACCCGTTGGATCACGCCGTCACGTTCGGGATCACATCAGATGCGAAGCGCTCGAGGCTCTCCGAAGACGGGAAGTCGCGGAACCACAGCACGAACTCCCGGCACCCCGCGTCGACGTAGGCCTGGACCTTCTCGGTGACCTGCTCGGCGGTGCCCACGAAGTTGTCGCGCACGTACTCCGCGGGCTCTCCCCGACCCCAGAGCGATCCACCACCCGGCGAGTCGAGCCAGGCCTGGAGCGCGGCCTCGTCGTCGAAGATCCGACAGTCGGGTCCGTGGGTCCGGACGATGGAGTCGAAGTCGCGCCCTACCGCGTCGCAGTGCCGCTGCAGCACCTCGGACTTGTGCACGAACGCGTCGAGGCCGACCTGCCAGTTGGTCCTGTCGGCGTGCTCGGCGGCGATCCGCAGGGTCACCTGTTCCCCGCCCCCACCGATCCAGATCTCGGGCAGCGTCTGGATGGGCTTCGGGTCGCAGTACGCGCCGTCGAACCGGAGATGCGTGCCTGCGAAGGTCACGGTCTCCTCGGTCCAGAGGCGCTTGATCACGGTGACGGTCTCTTCGAGGACCCGTAGCCGCTCCCTCGGGGCGAGGAACGGGTAGTCGTAGGCCTGGTACTCGCGGTCGTACCAACCCGCACCGAGGCCGAGGATCAAACGACCACCCGACATCACGTCGATCCCCGCGGTCTCCTTCGCGAGCAGCCCCGCATTGCGGTACGACGAGCAGGTGACCAGCTGTCCGAGGCGGATGGTCGACGTCTGCTGCGACAGGGCGGCCAACGTCGTGAACGCTTCGAAGCAGTGCGTCGGCTCGCGCCGCGGCACGGTCTCGACATGGTCGTAGACCCAGAGGTGGTCGTAGCCGACCCGTTCCGAGATCTGTGCGAGCTCGACCGTTCGCGCCCACGCGGCGGCCGCGTCCCAGCCGGTGTACTCGAGCTTCCATCCCTGGGGTGCGAACGCACCGAATCGGAGCGGCGCATCAGGCATCGGTGTCTCCCGCGACGAGGTTGGGTCCGGTCGGGACTCTGGTGAGGTGCATCGCGAGGTTCCAGCACAGCACCTCGCGCGCACCGGGGATCCTGGTGAGGAAGGGCGCCCACGACCAGTAGCGCGGCTCGGCACGATCGAGGCGGAGCCCCGGCTGCGTTCGGGCCAGGCGAAGACCGTCCTTCACGTGGAGCGGGAACAGTCCCTCGCCCGGGACGTTCTTCGGCGGCGGGCCGCCGTGGCGCTTCTCGTAGACACGCGGGCCCCGCTTGGTACCGAGCAGGTGGTACGGCGTGATGTTGTGCCCGCCCCACGGCGAGTACCAGTTCGTGTACGAGACATACGCCCACGCCCCCGGCTTCAGGACGCGTTCGATCTCGGCCATGACATCGGCGGGGTTGGGCACGTGCTCGTACATGTTGGAGCAGAAGTCGGCGTCGTGGCTGCCGTCCCCGAACGGGATGCGCGCTGCGTCCGCCGCGACCGCGCCGGGCGGCGGGTCACCGGCCAGGCACAGCTCGTCGTGGGAACCGTCGAAGGGCACCACTCGGGCGCCGCGAGCGCGGAACGCAGTGGCATAGAACCCCGGCCCGCAACCCACGTCGACGATCGTGCGTCCGGCCACCGGCCCGTGGCGCCGCTCGAGCCGGACGACTGCTTCGCCCGCGAGCATCTCGGAGAAGGGAGCCGGGTCCTGCTGCTCCTTGCGGAAGAGCTTCCAGAGTCGACGCACCCTGGCGACCCCCTTGAGGGGCGCGTCGGGCGAAGACGGATGTGCGGTGGTCGTGGTCATCGACCAGAGATCATCGCGCCCCGGCCGGGTCCTCCTTGAACTCCCACCACTGCACCTCCACCATCATCGGGAGGAGGTAGGCGACGTAGAACGACGTGATGGCGAGCATCCCGTGGTCGTCGTCCTTCTTGTCGACGATGTCGACCCGGTCGTCGTGCTCCCCGAACGCCTTGGCCCGACCCAGCATGTCGTCGAGCTCGGCTTCGCTCTCGACCGACATGCCGTAGTGGTCGAGCCGCGGGCACGTCATCGGGTCGTCCTCGGAGATCAGGAAGACGAACTGCTCGTACGTGTAGCAGGAGAGGACCAAGCGATGCCGATCTTCGGTCATCGTCGGCAGCTCCTTCCAGCCGAACACCTCGTCGTAGAAGCGCACGATCTCGCCGCGACCCGTCTCGTCGAACAGGTCGGCCGGCACGCTCATCGCGACGTGGTTGAACCGTGGCGAACGGCGCTTGGTTGGTGCGGTCATCGGTCGCTCCCCTCTCGCGCCAGGCGCGGGACGATCATCACCTTCGCTGCGAGCTCGCCGCCGACAAGTCCGCGCAGCGCGTCGAGAAGCCCGTCGAGCGACACGTCGTCGGCCTCGATCAGCTCGGCGGACGGGAATGCGGGATCGGCGAGCATCTCGAGCGCGCGCTCGAACCCGTCGGCGTCGTAGATGAACGAGCCCGTGACCGTGAGCTCGTTGAGCAGGATCCGGTTGCCGTCGAGGCGGGGCGACTTCATCCCGGCACCCACGAAGACCAGCGTGCCGGCCCGTCGGAGCTGGGTGAGTGCGAGCTCCATCGCGGCCGCGTTGCCTGAGCACTCCAGTGCGACGTCGAACGGCTCGTCGACGATGTAGTTGGGAGACGGTGGAGGGGTGAGCTCCGACGGATCGATTGCAACGATCCCGAGACGTTCGATCAGCGCACGGCGCTCGGCATGCGGCTCGCTCACGATGATGTCGGTGACGCCGCGCAGCTTGGCGGCCGCGGCGCTCAGCGCTCCGATCGGTCCGGCACCTGTGATGAGGACCCGCTGCCCGGCGTGCACCTCACCACGGGTGAGCCCGTGCAGTGCAACGGCGAGCGGCTCCGCGAGCGCGGCCTCCCGCAGTCCCACACCGTCAGGCACGCGCAGCAGCTCCTGTTCGCGCACTCGGATGTACTCGGCGAATGCACCGTCGCTCCCGGGACCCTCCCCGGCGGCACCCCGACCCAGACACAACGACGGTCGCCCGGCGAGGCAGAACTCGCACTCGCCGCATCGCTGCGAGGGGCCACCGACCACCTCGTCGCCGATCTTCCAGCTGGTGACCGCGTCGCCGACGGCGACGACCCGGCCCGAGTACTCGTGGCCCTCGATCGACCCGGGATGACCCCAGCCCTCGAGGACGAAGTGGATGTCGCTGCCGCAGATGCCGCAGTGGCTCACCTCGAGCAGCACGTCGTGGTCGTCGACCGCGGGTATCGGACGGTCCTCGACCTCGATCTCGCCGGGGCGGGTGTAGACGGCGACCCGCATGGTCTCGGGGATGCTCATGCGCGCGCAGCATGGTCGGGACCTGACACGCACGTCAACTTCACCGTGCTCTAGGGTCGGGCCAGCCGGGGCCCAGCGCCACGCCAGGTGTGGGGCCGGACCTCGAACCAGGAATGCCGAACCAGGAATGCCGGATGAGAAATGGGGGAACCATGCGGGTCGTTGCCGTGTTCACGCTCGTCCTGGCATCGCTCGCGCCCGTCGCGTCCACTGCCGCCGGGGCGACCACCGCGGCCCCCGCGGTCGGAGGCACGACCAGCGGTGTGCGGGTCGTGAACCTCAACCTGCTCCACGGCACGTTCTGCGAGCCCGACAGCAACCTCTGTCAGGCCGAGGACCGCGTGGCGCTGCTCGGACAACAGCTCGAGGCAGCGGGCTGCCCTGAGGTCGTCGGGCTCCAGGAGATCAACCAGAACCACGCCGACATCATCGACATCACCCGCAAGACCCTGTGCGGCGGCAAGTACAAGATCGCCTTCGGGGGCACAACGTCGGGGCTCGACACCGAGCGGGTGCTCACCACCCTCCCGATCAAGAGCACCAAGGTCATCAAGCTGGTCGGCGGGTTCCGCACCGCGTCGCGCGTGGTGCTGTCGTCCGACGTCGGACCACTCGCCCTGGTCGTCACCCATCAGGACGGCGACCGCGAGGTCACGACGCCCGGGTGCAAGATCTGCAAGCCGCCCTGCTCGATCGACGAGCCGATCCTCACCTGCCAGACGGTGGCCGCGCTCGCACTCGCCGACAAGGGTGTTCCGAAGAACGCCGTCCGCATCCTCATGGGCGACTTCAACCTGCCGGCCGGGACCCCTCG
>JANOWV010000492.1:0-7651 GCA_031418075.1 Actinomycetes bacterium | reverse complement strand
CGCGCCGGCGACCAGGGCTGCGGGCGCCGCTCCGACCGGTGCCAGTGGGAGAAGTGCGGAGACGACGCACGCGGCGAGGGGGAGCGGGAGCAGTCGGCGCACGGTGACCTCAGAGCTCGGAATCGTGGGCGAACGGTACCCCGTGTGGCCGCGTCGATCGATCCGGTTCGGGCCCTCTCGGGTGCGAGGGCGAAGGCATAGGGTGGTCCTGATGGGTGACCAGTCGATCGGCCGTCGCGTCGAGTTCCGGACCTGTCCCTTCTGTGAGGCGACCTGCGGGCTCGAGCTCCACATCGAGGACCGTACGATCACGCTCGTGCGCGGCGACCGCGACGACGTCTTCAGCAAGGGCTTCCTCTGCCCGAAAGGCACGGCGATCCGCCAGCTCGAGGACGACCCGGACCGCATCCGCACACCGTTGGTCCGCCGCGACGGCGAGCTGGTGCCCGCGACGTGGCCAGAGGCGTTCCAGGCGATCGCCGACGGGCTGCTGCCGATCATCGAGGAGCATGGGCGCGACGCCGTCGGCCTGTACCTCGGCAACCCGGTCGTCCACGGGCTGGCCACCTCGATCTACGGACGCGCACTGATCCAGGCGCTGGGGACCACAAACCTCTTCTCTGCGAGCACGGTCGACCAGGTGCCCAAGCAGGTCGCATCCGGTCTGATGTTCGGGACCGCGCTCTCGATCCCGTTGCCCGACCTCGATCGCACTGACCACCTCCTGATCCTCGGCGCGAATCCTTTCGCGTCGAACGGCAGCCTCTGCACGGCGCCCGACTTCCCGGGACGGCTGCGCGCGTTGCGCGCACGCGGAGGCACGTTCGTGGTGGTCGATCCCCGCCGGACCAAGACAGCCGAAGAGGCCGACGAGCATGTCTTCATCCGGCCGGGCACCGACGCCCACTTCCTCTTCGCGCTCGTCCAAGTGCTCGTCGCCGACGGTCTCGTCGACCTCGGGCGTCTGGCCGATCATGTCGCGGGCGTCGACGTCGTCGCGGAGCTTGCCAGCGCATTCACGCCGGAGGCCGTCGCCCCGGTATGCGGGATCGACGCCGACACCATCCGGCGGACAGCCCGTGGGCTCGCCACCGCCCCGACCGCCGCGGTCTATGCCCGCATCGGGACGTGCACGCAGGAATTCGGCACGCTCGCGTCGTGGCTGGTCGACGTGCTCAACGTCCTCACCGGGAACCTCGACCGGGAGGGCGGCGCGATGTTCGCCGATCCAGTGGCCGGAGGCGCGAACACCGGCCGCACCGCGAACGGAACGGGGCGGGGCATCAAGATCGGCCGTCGCCGCAGCCGGGTCCGCGACCTCCCCGAGGTCTTCGGCGAGATCCCGGTCGCGTGCCTCGCAGAGGAGATCGAGACGCCGGGCGACGGCCAGATCCGGGCGATGATCACCGTCGCGGGAAACCCCGTGTCGTCGACGCCCGACACGGGGCGTCTCCGGGACGCGTTCGCGTCGCTCGACTTCATGGTGAGCCTCGACATCTACGTCAACGAGACCACCCGTCATGCCGACGTGATCCTGCCGCCACCGTCGCTGCTCGCGCGCAGCCACTACGACCTCGCGTTCTACCAGCTGTCGATCCGCAATGTTGCGAACTACTCGCCCCCGATTGTCGACCTCGCCGACGGAGAGATGCACGAATGGGAGGTGCTGCTCCGCTTCGCGAACATCCTCGCGGGTCAGGGAGTCGATGCCGATCCGCACGCGCTCGACGACTTCGTGGTCCAGGGACTCGTGGCGTCGGCCGTGAAGCGCCACGGCTCGAACATCGAGGATCGCGACCCGGCCGAGATCATCGAGATGCTCGCACCTCGCCGCGGACCGGAGCGGATTCTCGACCTCATGCTGCGGACCGGTCCGCACGGAGACGGGTTCGACTCGGATCCCGACGGTCTCACCCTCGCGGTCCTCGAGGCGAGCCCCCACGGCATCGACTTCGGTCCGCTGCAGCCTCGGATCCCCGACATGCTGCGGACGCCGAGCGGCAAGATCGAGCTCGCGCCCGAGCCGATCGTCGTCGACGTCGACCGACTCCGCGCGTCCCTCGAAGGTGGAGCGCCGCCGCCGATCGTGCTCGTCGGGCGTCGCGACCTGCGCTCCAACAACTCCTGGATGCACAACCTCGACGTGTTGGTGAAGGGCAAGGAGCGGTGCACATTGCACGTCCACCCCGATGATGCTGCTCGTCTCGGACTCCTCGACGGCGGTCCGGCCACGGTCACGTCACGCGTCGGGGCGGTGCAGGCTGCGGTGGAGGTCACCGACGCCGTGATGCCCGGCGTCGTGAGTCTGCCGCATGGCTGGGGTCACGACGTCGAGGGCACGAACCTCAGCGTCGCAGTCGGACGGCCGGGCGTGAACAGCAATGCCCTCACCGACGGATCGGTGCTCGACGCGGTCTCGGGCAACGCCGTGCTGAACGGCATCCCCGTGGAGATCACGCCCGTCCCCGCTTGACGCGGGTCGCAGGGTCGTCGCTACGACATCTGGCCCATCGCGTCGATGAACGCATCCGGGTTCGTGGTCTTGCCGACGACCATGTCGTGCTGGAGGCCCATCCCGCCGGGGAACTCGGGAGGAACGTAGAACTCGAAGCCGTCGGTCTCCATGCCATCGATGATGCTCTGCGCGCAGTCGGCTGCGGAGACGAACGGGCCCCCGTAGATCGGGGCGTCGTTGCCGGGGAGATCCCAGATCTCGGTCTCGATCGGTCCCGGGAGCACGAGCTTCACCTCCACGCCCGAGCGGTACAGATCGATTGCCATCGACTCGCTCCATCCACACAACGCGAACTTCGACGCGCAGTAGGCGGCCTCGTGTGCGATCCCGATGCGTCCACCCATCGACGACACGTTCACGACGCAGCCGGAGTCTCGCTCCAGCCAGCGCGGCAGCAAGGCCATCGTCATGCGGATCGGCGACGTGAAGTTGATCCGCATGACCGTGTCGACCTCGTCGGTCGTCAGGCGCGGGACGGGCATCCGCTTGGGGATCGCCGCGTTGTTCACGAGGCAGTCGAGCCCTCCGAAGGCATCCCATGCCTCGAACGCCACCCGTTCTGCCGCGTCGAGGTCGCCGAGGTCGGCCACCCAGAGCCTCGACTCGGGCGCGTGCGCGCGGCATTCCTCGAGCACCGTCTCCAGACGCTCCTGGCGACGGGCCACGATGCCCACGGTTGCGCCGCGTGCCGCCAGCATCGGGGCGAGCGCGGCCCCGATGCCCGAAGAGGCACCGGTGACGAGGATGGTCGAGCCGTCGATCTGCATGGGCGCGGACCGTAGCGCATCGCAGCTACCGGGAGTCGCGGTCCGACTCCGCTGCGGCCCAACGAAAGATCCCCTTGGCCATCGTCGATGTCTCTTCGGCGACACGGCGACGGTAGATGTCAGCGCGCACCGCATGCGCGCCCCGATCGTCGGGCGCAGCCTGCGTGGCCCACTCCGCGACCTGGGACGCGAGGCGGAGATCGCCCGCATCGGCGAGTGCTCCCGCGCGGTCGACGAGTGCTGAGATGCCACCAGCGAGCGCCGCGACCTCACGCGCAACGGCGACGTCGCGGGCAGGTTTCAGGCGAGCCGGGTTCCCGTCGTACCAACCGCCGTACAAGCGCCACAGGTTGTGGAGGATGAACTCGGGATCGTCGTACACCGGGCGGAGGTAGGGCCGCTCCAACAGATGGGCGGGCGGCCTGACCGTGTGCACGACGTCGTCGAGCGTCGCGCCCGCGTTCATCATCTCGAGGGTCGCAGTGACGAGGTGCTCGAGGAGCGCGGCGCTCTCCGTGAGCGCCTGGCGGACGCGCTCGGCGCCCACGATGGGGAGTCCGTGACCGGGGAGGAGCACCTCGGCGTCGAGCGCCGCCATCGTGCGGAGCGCGGCTGCCCATTCGGCGGGATAGCGCTGTGCCTTCTGAGGGTTGCCGCAGTTCGGGGCCGCCCAGATGAACAGATCCCCGGCGCACAGCACTCGACGCGTGGGCGCCCAGACCCAGGTGTGGTCGTCGGTCTCGCCGCGCGCGTGGTGCAGCTCGATGGTCTCGCCAGCGAATGTGAGCACGGTCGAGGTGGAGTACGTCTCGTCGGGGTACCGGTACTCGAGCGGCCACCGGTACTCGGGGAGGGAGAACTGGCGCTGGTTGATGATCTGGTTGTACCCGGCCGTGGCGCGGTACCGGTCGAACCGCGCCGTGATCGCGTCGTGGGCAACGACGCGCGGCGGTCGACGTCCCAATGCTGCGTTGTCAGCGTCGTAGCGCTCCACGCCGAAGCAGTGGTCGATGTGGCCATGGGTGAACACAACCGTGTGGGCCGGCAGGTCCGACCACGCGCGGACCGACGCATGGATCGAACCCGAGGCCGCTTGCGATCCGGAGTCGACGATCACGAGGCCCTCGTCGGTCGTCAGCACCGCCGAGTTCGCGAACCCGTGCACGAAGAGCGTCGCGTCGGCGACCTCGCATCGCTCCCCGACGTCGCGGAAGGGGTGGTACGACGCAGTGCCGTCCCACAGGCGCTCGGCCAGCTCGAGGAGGTCGGTCACGGCCGCGGTCTTGTGACTCAGGCCGTGATCTCGACCGGCGTACCGAGCTGGAGGATTCCGGCGAGACGGGTGATGCCGTCGTTGCTCATCCGGACGCATCCGTGGGTCGCGTCGGTCCCGAGCACTGACGCGTCGTTGTTGCCGTGGATGCCGAGCTCACCGTCGCCGCCGTTGAAGCTGGTCAGGACGTCGGAGTGCCCTGAGAGGCCGTAGGCGTACGGTCCGTACACGGTGTTGGGATCGGGCGCGCGGAGCAGGACGCGCAGGTAGTAGCTGCCGACCGGCGTCGGCGTGTCGGCGGTCCCGACCGCGATCGGCTCCTGCAGCAGCACCGTGTCGGCGTCATAGACCGTGATCTGGTGAGCGGCGAGCTCGACCGTGATCCGATAATTGTTGTCTTGCAACCGGACGTCGCGGGCGCGCACCCAGCCAGTCGTTCCGTTCGGTCGGACGGGGAGGAGTACCTCGATCCACGGTCCGCGCTGGCTCACCACCAAGAAGACTTGGGGCACGACATGGGTCGGGTCATCATCGAGCGGCCACGGGTTCGGGTACATCTCAATCGGGCTCGTGGTGTCCGGCGCGGCGTGGACCGCGATCTCGTCGGCGATCGGGGCCGCGACTCGGCTGGTGTACGGCGGCCTCGTCGTCGTGGTCGTGGTCGCGACGTTCCCGACGAGCGTGGGCCGGGCGTCGCTGCCGACGCCGCACGCCGCGATGAGGAATGTGCTCGCGACGACGGTCGCGATGGCCGACATTCGGGGGCTGCGCACGGCCGCGATCGTAGTGGGGCCCTCCGTGATTCGGCCTAGCGCCAGGGGTCGCGAGTCACCAATTCCGCTGTCTCCGGGCTGAGCGCCACATAGCCTCGGCGGGATGTCGACGCACGAGCCCGACCCGATGTCGACGCATGAGCAAGGGATCGAGGACGCCACTGACGCCTACGTCGACGGCGACCGAACGATCGCGCCGGGTACCGCCGGTGCCGCACTGCGCCATCGAGACTTCCGGGTCGTGTGGAGCGGGACGTTCGCATCGAACATCGGCACGTGGATGCAGAACGTGCTCCTGGGTGCGTACGGATACACGCTCACCGGGTCGGAGACCTACGTCGCGATCCTCTTCTTCGCGCAGCTCGGGCCCCTCCTGCTGCTCTCGAACGTGGGTGGTGTGCTCGCCGACGTGGTCGACCGGCGCCGACTGCTGTTGCTGTGCCAGGCCGAGCAGCTGGTGTTCTCGATCGTCCTCGCGGTACTGGTCACGTCGTCGCACCCCAGCGAGGTGCTCCTGGTGCTCTGCGTCCTCGCGATCGGGATCGGGAATGCCATGGGGGCACCCGCGCTCAGCTCCATCCTTCCGACGCTCGTGCCCCGTCGCGACCTCGCCGGCGCGGTGGCTCTGCAGTCGGTGCAGATGAACCTGTCGCGCGTGATCGGACCCGCCATCGGTGCTGCGATCTATGCCGCGATCGGTGCCGCCCCCGTGTTCGGGATCAATGCAGCCACGTACCTCTTCGCAATCGTCTCGTTGGTGGTGGTGCGCTACCCGAGCCGCGGGCAATCCGGTCCGGGTGCCGGCGTGCTCGCCCGCCTCGGTGAGGGCTTCCGCGTCGTGTCTCGCGATCCGCTGATGCGTCGGCTCCTCATGACCCTCGTGTGGTTCTCGCTCGGCTCACTCGCGTTTGTCGGGCTCATGCCAGTGATCGCCGCCGAAAACCTCGGGATCGCCCCCAAGTCGATCGAGTACGGCGCGTTCTACGCGATCTTCGGACTTGGTGCTGCCGTCGGCGCGATCAGTGTCGGCACGCTGTTCGCCGGTGTCGCCAAAGCTCGGCTCATCCGCCCGGCACTCGTCGCGTTCAGCGTGCTGCTCCTCGCATTCGGGCTCGCGCGGACGCCGTTCCTGGCGTTCACGCTCGCGCCATTGCTCGGGTACGCGTATTTCGTCGTGATCACGTCGCTGTCGACGGTGCTCCAGGAGCATGTCGACGATGCTGTGCGCGGTCGCGTGATGGCGCTCTGGATCATGGGCTTCGGCGGAACGGTCCCGGTCGGCGTGCTGCTGGCCGGACCGCTCTCGGCTGCGACGTCGATCACCGCCGTCCTGCTCTTCGGCGCGGTCGTCGCGCTGGTCCTGGCCCGCTACGCGGATCTTGTGGGGGTCGGCGCACCCGGGTGAACGGCGGGTGCCGCCCGTAGTATCGGCCGAACTCGAGCGAACGGAGCCGATCAGATGGACGCAACCGGACGAGCCCTGGTCACCGGCGCAAGTCGCGGGATCGGCCGGGCAGTGGCGCTCGAGCTGGCCCGTCGCGGGTTCGAAGTCGTCGCGACGATGCGCAATCGCACCGACGGGCTCGACCTTGTCGAGGAGGCAGCCGACGCGGGTGCCGCACTGCGAGTCCAGGCACTCGACGTGACCGATCCGTCGTCGATCCGACTTCCCGACGAGCTGAAGGTCCTCGTGAACAACGCGGGTGTGGAGCGTGAGCACCCGCCGTTCGAGGCGACGCCGATGGAGCTGTGGAGGTCGATGTTCGAGACGAACGTCTTTGGGCTGATCGACGTGACCCGTCAGGCGATCCCGGCGCTCCGGCGCGCAGGTGGCGGGGTGCTGTGCAACGTGACGTCGTCATCGATCCTCGCGCCTGTCCCGTTCTACGCGCCCTACCGCGCGAGCAAAGCGGCCGTGAGCGCGCTCGGGGAGAGCCTGCGGGCCGAGCTCGCACCGTTCGGGATCCGAGTGCTCGAGATCATGCCGGGACCGATCGACACCGACATGCTCGCGGGATCAGCCAACGCGCCCGAGGCGATCGAGGATCCCGACTACCGGGCGATGGCACAGCGCTACTTCGAGGGTCGTACGGCGGTCGAAGACCAGAAGACGTCCGCCGCCGACGCCGCGAGCGCGATCGTCGACGCGATCCTCGACGACGATGCCCCGCTGCGGGTGGCGTGTGACCCGCTCGCGTCGGGGTTGCTCGAAGGGTGGCGGGCCGGCTCCGACGAGGCGTTGATGCAGGCCATGCTCCCGACCTGGACCGGTTGAGCCCAGCGACTCAGCCGCAGCGTCCACCCCACGGACGCGAGCCCTGCC
>JANOWV010000491.1:0-1849 GCA_031418075.1 Actinomycetes bacterium | reverse complement strand
AGATGCGGGGTGAATTACACCACTGAAACTCCACCTGTGTCAATAGTCACGTTGGCAACAGGCGAAGAAATCTTGCGGGGGCGCCAAAACCGGGAGATCGGCGGTCACTCGGCCCGGTCCCGGCGCCCTTTTGGGGCCGTGGTCTTGCGCAGGGCGACGACCTCGCGCTCGAAGTCGGCGACGGCGTCGAAGCCCTTGTAGACGGAGGCGAAGCGCAGGTACGAGACCGGATCGAGGACCCGCAGGCGCTCCAGCACCGCCATGCCGAGCGACTCGGTGGCCACCTCCGGACCGGCGGCGCGGGCGTCCTCCTCGATCTCCGCGACGATGGCGTGCAATGCCTCCGCGGAGACCACGCCGTCGGCGAGGGCCTTGCCGATCCCGCTCGTGAGCTTCGCGCGGTCGAACGGCTCCTTCAGGCCCGAGCGCTTCACGACCATGAGCGGCAGCTCCACCGTCCGCTCGTTCGTGGTGTAACGACGGCCACAGTTGACGCACTCGCGCCGGCGGCGCACCGCGCTCCCCCCGTCGACGGGGCGTGAGTCGACGACCTTGTCGTCGTCGGCCTCGCAGTAGGGACAGCGCATGGTCCGACCGTAGCGTCCGTGTCCGCTCGTGACCGCGACGCCCGCCGCCTGAACGCCCGCTCCCACGCCCACTCGTCTGCCGCGTCGTGAGTTCGGGATCAGGCCGGGATGACGATGACCTCGCCGGGCTCGAGCGGCGCGCCGTCGCGGGCGGCCATGAGCTCATCGACGAGGGGACGCGGGTCCTCGTTCGGGGCGACGCGGACCGCGATGGCCCACAGCGTGTCGCCCGGTCGGACCCGAACGTGCCGGTTGGGGACCTCCCGGCCGGGGACTTCCCGGAGGCCGGCCGTGGCGGCCTCCGGGGCGCCCGGCGTGGTGCCGGGCTGCGAGGTCGGGCGGCGCTCGGAAGCAGCGAGGGCGGAGCCCCCGAGCGCAGCACCCGCCTGTGCTGCCACGACCACGAGGCCCACCGACACCAGCAGCGCCGCCATGCGGCGGCGCCGGTACGTGGTGGGCGTACACCGACGACCGCGCGTGGCAGCGCGCGGGGTGCAGCGGCGGGGTGCGAGACCCGTTGCCACTCCGAAGCCGGGGATGGTCGTGACGGCAGCCATCTGGTGCAACTCCTGTGTCTGGGCTCGGGTCCGAGTGACCCGGGCCGGTTGGGATGGAGCGGGGATCTGGTGTCGTTGGTGCACCCGGAGAGCAAACCACCGGGGTGTGACATCGAGCCGGGTAGTTGGGAGCTGGGGAGTTGGGAGCCGGGCCGAGCCGGATGGGCTCGTAGATCCAGCGCCGGGATGCCGCCCGAACGCGTGTTCCCATCCAAGCAGAACATCTGTTCGCCGTCAAGAACAAATGTTCGTAGTGCAGATGGGCTCAGGATTTCGAGGTGAGGTGCCGATGGGGACGGCAACGCACCACCCACCCATCGACGGCCGCGGCGGCGACGCCTACCGCCCTGAACCCCGAGAGGCCAGGCCATGGAGCCACTCCCCCGACCGTCCGACACCGAGCTGGTCCGTCTGCTCGACGAGGAACGGGAGGCAGTGGAGCGACCGGTTGGATCGGCGGGCCCTCCCCCCGAAACAGCCACAGGGCGCGTCGAAGGCCGGGACCGGAAGCGCTTCGAGGGTGCGCTCCCGCTGGAGGACTTCCTCCGGGAGATCGACGACCGCGGGTAGCCCTGGCCGCGCCGGCCCGTGATCTCGGGGCGAACAGGTGTTTGCCCCGAACACGCATTCGTGGTACCGTCGCCCTCATGACCGATCTCACGGAACGTCAGCGCCAGGTCCTGGAGTTCATCGATGCCGAGGTCC
>JANOWV010000490.1:0-4190 GCA_031418075.1 Actinomycetes bacterium | reverse complement strand
GCCAGGTATCCGTCGGTGAGCAGGAGCACCGGGGTGCGGTACTTGAGCGCGAGCCGGACTGCCTCGAACGCAGCGTCGAAGCAGTCGCTCGCCGACTGCGCCGCGACGATCGGCAGCGGGGCCTCGCCATGACGCCCGTACATCGCCAGCAGGAGATCGGCCTGTTCCGTCTTCGTGGGCAGCCCCGTGGACGGCCCGCCGCGCTGGACATCGACGAGCACCAGCGGCAGCTCGAGGCTGATGGCCAGACCCAGCGCCTCCGACTTGAGGTCGACGCCGGGGCCACTCGTAGCGGTGACCCCGAGCTGGCCGGCGAACGCGCCACCGATGGCGACACCGATCGCGGCGATCTCGTCCTCAGCCTGCAGGGTGCGGACCCCGAAGTTCTTGTGCCGCGACAGCTCGTGCAGGATGTCGGAGGCGGGCGTGATCGGGTAGGACGCGTAGCAGATGGGCAGCTTGCTGGCCTGCGACGCCGCCAACAGGCCGTAGGAGAGCGCCACGTTTCCGGTGATGTTGCGGTACTTGCCGGGCGCGAGCCGCGCCGGTGCGATCTCGTACGGATGATCGAAGAGCTCGGCCGTCTCGCCGAAGTTGTACCCGGCCTTGAACGCCGCGAGGTTCGCGGCCTTGACCATCTCCCGACTCGCGAACTTCTCCTCGATCCACTCGATGGTCTGCTCGACGGGTCGCGTGTACATCCACGACACGAGCCCGAGTGCGAAGAAGTTCTTGGACCGTTCGGCGTCGCGGGGCTTGACCCCAAGGTCCTTGGTGGACTCGAGCGTCATGGCGGTCATCGGGACCTGGAGCAGCCGGTAGGCGGCGAGGGAGCCGTCTTCGAGCGGGCTCGCCGCGTAGCCGGCCTTGGCGAGGTTGCGTTCCTCGAAGGCGTCAGCGTTGAGGATGAGCGTGCCGCCGGGGGCGACCTCGTCGACGTTCGCCTTCAGCGCCGCCGGGTTCATCGCGACGAGCACGTTCGGGAGGTCACCCGGCGTGAGGATCTCGTGATCGGAGATGTGCACCTGGAACGACGACACCCCGGCGATCGTGCCCGCCGGCGCCCGGATCTCGGCCGGGTAGTTCGGCAGCGTCGCGAGGTCGTTACCGAAGACCGCACTCACGTCGGTGAAGCGGTCGCCGGTGAGCTGCATGCCGTCGCCGGAGTCGCCCGCGAACCGGATCACGACACCGTCGATCGCTTCGGGCTCCAGAGATCGTGTGGTCGTCGTCACTCGTCCTCGCTCAGACAGGTCCGGGCTCATACAGGTCTTGGCTCGTGCGCGTGTGGGTCATCGGCTCGGCCTCGGGGTCGCCGCGCCGATGCATCATAGAGTCGAGGTTCGCGGGAGCCGTGCACGGGGCTCGACGGCCCGTCGGCCCGACGAACGGCACGGCGGCCGGCTGGTCGAGCTCAGTCGAGGAGCTCGAGCGCGGTGCGGGCGCGTCGGGCGATCGCTCCCCGACGGCGACGCTCACCGGCCCGTCCGATGGCGACCGCCTGGACCTCGACGCGCGACCCTGTCGTTCCCGCGGCTCGGAAGAAGCGCCGTCGCACGGTGCCCAGGACGACGAGAACATCGTCGGGCTCGACGTCCTCGACCCATCGTGCCGGCTCCCACACGGCGATCGGCACCGAGGTCTGCGTCCCGTCACCGGCCGGAACGCGCAACGCCAGCGTGACGAGTCGGCTGCTCGAGGGAAGGATCCGAAGCGTCGGCGGCGTGGAGACCTGGCCGCACAGGACGACGAGGTTCAGCCCCGCATCACCGAGTGCATCGGTGTCGGCCGTGGCCGCGACGGACCGGCGAGACGAGTGTGGAGTCGTGACGGTGGACATGGGGCACCTCCCGGTGATCCGAGCCGCGTCGGGCGGCCCGGTGCGTGTCGGGGAGGTGTGCGGGGGATGTGATCTGGGCCCAGCCTGCGCAGACCGATGAGATGACGGTACCGGCGCCCTATGACACCGAGCGTGCGACCGGACGCCGGGCAGTCGGCGACCGCCGCGCGCCCGCAGGCACTCGGCCGGACCGGTCAGCGAAGTGCGGCCCGACGCTCCGCGACGTCGGCGAACTCGCGATCGTGGGCGGCGATGCGGTCGAAGAGCGACCGGGCTCGGGCGTGGTTCCCCGAGCGCTCCTCGAGGTCCGCGAGTGCGTACCACAGCCGAAGATGGTGTGCCTTCGGCCGGCGCACCTCGGTCGACTTGCGGTCGAGCACGGTGATCGCCTCGTCGAGGCGGCCCCGGTCGGCGAGCGCGCCCGCCGCAACGATGCGCCCCTCGGTCACGAGGTCGGCGGACGGGGACGCCACCGCGAGCTCGTCCCAGAGCTCGGCCACGCGCTTCCACCGCTTCTGGGCGCGGTAGCAGTCCATGAGGACCGGGTGCTGCTCGACCGTGTCCGTCATCTCGACGAAGCGACCCAGCTCGGTCGCGGCGGCCCGGTAGTTGCCGAGCCGGTACTGCGCGAGTCCGAGGAGCTCTCGCACGGTTGCCGAGTCAGGCATCGCATCGCGCACGGGGCGAAGGCGGCGGAGCGTCTCGCGGTCGCGTTGGTGCGCGTACGCATCGGCCGCGGCCATGACCTCGCGCAGCAGGTACTCGGCCCGGCGTCCGCCGAGTCGGAGGACCTCGAGCTCGACGTCCTCGGGTGCCCGACCACGGCGCCGACGGGCCTGTGACCGGTCGTCGTCGGTTCCGTCGGTTCGGGGTGCACGGCGCGTTCCGGACGACTTCGCGGGCCGCGCACCGGTCACGCGCAGGCGCGACGGCGGGCCCTCGGGCGTCGACTCGTCAGGGCGGCGCTCTCGCTCAGGCGTCTGCGGTGCACCGAACGGGCCGAACCCGCCTTCGCCGGCCCGGTCGCGATTGGCCCCGCGTGCGACCATCCCGCCGGTGCGACCGCCAGAAGCTCGCGCGCCGTCCTTGGATCGTCCGCGACCAGCTCCCTTGCGGCCATCTCCCCCGGGATTGGCTCCCTTCGGATTGGCTTCCCTCGGATTGGCGCCACCGGACTCGTCGCCCTTGGACCCGGCGGTCCTCGCCCGTCCGGCGGCACCGGAAGGGGGGCGACCGCTTCGGCCGCTCGCTCCACGCGCCGCACTGCGCCCGGACCCGGGCGCGCCAGAACGGTCGGAAGAACGAGCCATGCCTGGAGCGTACTGGCGACAGTCGCGAGACCCCTGACGCGCCCGACCGCTCGTTCGGAGCCAGACGCGACGAAGCGCCTCGCGCTCACCCGCTCCTCCCGCAGCGACGTCTCCGTCACTACGGTGGTGCAGGGAGCGCCGAGGCGCTTCCTCGTGTTCGAGAACGCCCGGCGGCGACCTACTCTCCCAGGGAGTCTCCCCCCAAGTACCATCGGCGCTGGCGGTCTTCACTTCCGTGTTCGGAATGGGAACGGGTGTTTCCCCGCCGCTATTGCCACCGGAACATCTTGTGGTGCTGCATCTGTCGATGCTGAATTCTGTTGTCAACGACGCCGGCGTCTCCTCCCCGAAGGCGGGTCAGCCCCGCCCGAAGGCAGGTCAGCCCCGAAGGGGACGCGGCGAGTCCGTCAAGGACTCCAGAGCGAGCACGAGCACCACCACCATCACGAGGATGGCACCGCCGCCGAAGCAGCGGGCGAACAAGAAGATCCCAAGCCCTCGGCCGATTAGTACCGGTCGGCTGAACACGTCACCGTGCGTACACCTCCGGCCTATCAACCTGGTCGTCTACCAGGGGCCTTACTCGGTTGTCCCGATGGGAGATCTCATCTCGAGGCTGGCTTCGCGCTTAGATGCCTTCAGCGCTTATCCGTTCCGCAGGTCGCCAACCAGCCGTGCCCTTGGCAGGACAACTGGCACACGAGAGCTGCGTCCGTCCCGGTCCTCTCGTACTAGGGACAGCTCCTCACAAATCTCCTACGCCCACAGAGGATAGGGACCGAACTGTCTCGCGACGTTCTAAACCCAGCTCGCGTACCGCTTTAATGGGCGAACAGCCCAACCCTTGGGAGATGCTTCACCCCCAGGATGCGACGAGCCGACATCGAGGTGCCAAACCTTGCCGTCGATGTGGACTCTTGGGCAAGATAAGCCTGTTATCCCCGGGGTACCTTTTATCCGTTAATCGACTACGCTTCCACATGCCATAGCCGGGTCACTAAGCCCTGCTTTCGCACCTGCTCGACTTGTAGGTCTCGCAG
>JANOWV010000489.1:0-8496 GCA_031418075.1 Actinomycetes bacterium | reverse complement strand
TTCCGCCCGGTCGGCTGAGCACACCCACCATCCGAGCACCGAAGACCCGAGAAGAGGACAGAGGTATGGACGTCGCCATCGTCGGAGTGGGCCTGCACCCCTTCGGGCGCTTCAAGGGCGTGTCGGGCATCGAGATGGGTGCCATCGCGGCCCAGCGCGCGCTGGCCGACGCGGGCGTGCAATGGCGCGACATCCAGTTCGCGTTCGGCGGCAGCTATGAGGTCGACAATCCCGACGCGGTGGTGGCGCTCCTCGGCCTCACGGGCATCCCCTTCACCAACGTCTACAACGGGTGCGCGACCGCCGCGAGTGCGCTCACGATGGCCGCCGACACGATCCGCCTCGGCGACCGCGACCTGGGCATCGCCATCGGGTTGGACAAGCACCTCCCGGGCGCGTTCAGCGCGGATCCCCGCCAGTACGCGTGCCCCTCGTGGTACGGCGAGCTCGGGCAGTTCGTCACCACGAAGTTCTTCGGCATGAAGATCAACAAGTACATGCAGGATCACGGCATCTCGCACGCGACGCTCGCCAAGGTCGTCGCGAAGAACCTACGCAACGGTGCGCTGAACGAGAACGCCTTCCGGCGCACACCGATGAGTGAGGAAGACATCCTCGGGTCACCGATGCTGAACTACCCGCTCACGCAGTACATGTTCTGCAGCCCCGACGAAGGCGCGGCCGCGGTGGTGCTGTGTCGCGCCGAGAACGCCCACCGGTACACCGACACGCCGATCTATCTGCGCGCGTCCAACGTGCGTACCCGGCGCCTCGGGGCGTTCGAGGTCCACAGCCCGTGGCTCCCGATCGAGGAGACCGTGGGCCCGACCGTCGACGCCTCCCGATCCGCGTTCGAGACGGCCGGCATCGGTCCCGGGGACGTCGACGTCATCCAGCTCCAGGACACCGACGCCGGGGCCGAGATCATCCATCTCGCCGAGAACGGCTTCTGTGCCGACGGCGAGCAGGAGCAGCTGATCGCCGACGGCGAGCTGGAGATCGGGGGCCGACTCCCGGTGAACACCGATGGCGGGCTCCTCGCGAACGGCGAGCCGATCGGCGCATCCGGACTGCGCCAGGTCCACGAGATCGTCCTCCAGCTGCGCAGGCAGGCGGGCGAACGCCAGGTCCCGGGGAGCCCCAAGGTCGGCTACACCCAGCTCTACGGGGCACCCGGAACCGCCGGCGTCTCCATCCTCTCGGTCTGACCCAGGCGCTGTCGTCGTGGACACCCGAGACTCCCCCGAGCAGGCCGAGCTGCGACGCGGCGCACGACGACTCGCCGTCGACCTGGGGCCGAGCACCGTCGCCGACCTCGACGATGAAGCGCGGCGTCAACGACTCGCGACTGCCGTGCACGACGCGGGCTGGCTCGAGCTGCGCGACGACGACGGCAGCGGCGAGCCACTCGCGAGCGGTGTCGAAGCAACGATCCTCGCCGACGGGCTCGCGAGCGCGGTCGCCGACGTCGCGTTCACCGGATCGATCCTCGCCTCGGACCTCGCCCGTCGCGCAGGAGTCGGTCACGACGGATCGATCGCCGTTGCCTCCCCTGTCGACCTGCTCGGCGTCGCGGTCGTCGACGGTGCGACCACCACGATGCCGCTGCACGTCGTCGATCTCCCCGACTCCGCGTGCATGTCGGCGTACGTCCTTGTCGCCGGCGGGCGCGGGTACCACCTCGCTCGCGTTGCGTTGTCCGCCCCGGTGAGCGGGGCCGAGCGCGGCGGTGACCTCACGAGGAGCATCGGGCTCATCCCCGCGGGCACGCCTGTCATCGAGATCCCTTCGCAGCGCGGCCTCGACGACGACGACCTCGCAGCCTGGACCGCGCTCGGGCTCGCGCTCACCAGCGCCGACCTCGTCGGCCTCATGCGCGGGGTGCTCGACGTCTCCGTGGCCTACGCGACAGATCGGAAGCAGTACGGCGTGGCGGTGGGTTCGTTCCAGGCGGTGCAGCACCTCCTCGCCGAAGCGCACTGCCTGATGGACGGCTCGACCAGCGTCGCGCTGCACGCGGCATGGGCCGTCGACGAGCTCGCACCCCGCGACGCGCGCGCGGCGGGACGGGTCGCGAAGGCCTACACCGCCCGCGCGGCTCGGACCGTGTGCGAGACCGCGGTCCAGGTGCACGGTGGCATCGGGAACACCTGGGAATGCATGGTGCACGTGTACCTCCGCCGGGCACTGCTCTCGTCGAAGTGGTTCGGCGACGACGGTGAGCAGCTCGCCCGCATCGCCCAGGATCGACTCAGGAGCGCCAATGGACTTTCGTGACTCGCCCGAAGAGGCCGAGTTCCGGGCCCGCCTGCGCGCCTGGCTCGTCGACCACAATCCCGGGCTCCCGTCGTCCTCGACCGACGACGAGTACTGGTCGCGCCAGGCCGAGTGGCACACAGCGCTCTACGACGCGGGGTTCTTCGGTCTGAGCTGGCCGACGCGCTTCGGCGGTCACGACCTCCCCAGCGTGTTCGACGTGATCCTCGACGACGAGCTGGCCGCCGCGGGGACTCCCCCGCGCCCGAGCCTCGGGTACCTCGTCCAGGGCATCACGACCCACGGGAGCGAGGTGATCCAGGACCGGTTCCTCCCCGGGCTCATCAGCGGGCAGGAACGGTGGTGCCAGGGATTCAGCGAGCCCGATGCGGGATCGGACCTCGCGGCGCTGCGGACGACCGCGACCCGCGATGGCGACGAGTACGTCATCGACGGCCACAAGGTGTGGACGAGCTACTCCGATGTCGCCGACTGGTGCTTCCTCCTGGCCCGGACCGACCCCAGCGTGGCGAAGCACAAGGGGATCTCGGCCTTCGCAGTACCGATGGACCAGCCCGGCATCGAACAACGGCCGCTGCGCATGATCAACGGCGTGACGAACGAGTTCGGGCAGGTGCTCTTCGACGGAGCGCGCGTCGCAGCCGAGAACATGATCGGCGAGCCCGGCGACGGCTGGCGGGTCGCGATGACGATCGTCAGCCACGAGCGCGAGCCCGGTGAGCTGGGGTACGTGGCCCGGTACGCGAAGTCCGTGAAAGCGATGGAGCGCGAGGTCAGCGCCGACCCCGGAGCGTTCCGCGCCGACGAGCGCGAGCAGGTGGCGTGGGCCCACGTACAGACGGAGATGTTGCGACTGCACGTGCGTCGCCGGCTCTCCGAGCGACTCGACGGCGTCGAGCACGGGCCCGGTGGCTCGATCGACAAGCTCCTCATGACCTGGGTCGAGCAGTGTGTCGGCACCGCGGCGCTCGCCGTGTCGGGAACGCGCGCTGCGCTCGACCCCGACGACGTCGCCCTCAAGGTGTACCTGTACAGCCGGGCCCAGAGCATCATGGGCGGCACATCGCAGATCCAGAAGAACATCATCGCCACGCGGATCCTCGGCCTCCCGACGGAATGACCCGCGTGCCCGGAGAGGAACCCTCATGACCTACGACCTACCACCCGTGATCCGCGTCGAGGCCGACGGCCCGGTACGCATCGTGCACTTGGCCCGTCCTGAAGCACTGAATGCGATCAACGAGGAGCTGCACTTCGGGTTGACGCAGCTCTTCCCCCAGCTCAGCGCCGACGCCGACGCGCGGGCCGCTGTGATCACCGGCGAAGGCCGCGCCTTCTCGGCCGGCGGGGACTTCGACCTCCTCGACCGGATGGCGAAGGATCGTGAGCTGCGCAAGAGCGTCATCGCCGAGGGACGCGAGCTGGTGCTCAACATGCTCCGGTGCCGGCTCCCTGTCGTCGCCGCCGTGAACGGACCGGCTGTCGGCCTCGGGTGCAGCGTCATCGCGCTCTCCGACGTGGTGTACATGGCCGAGTCGGCCTACCTCTCGGATCCCCACGTCACGGTGGGGCTCGTCGCGGCCGACGGCGGCCCACTCACATGGCCGCTGCACACCAGCCTGCTGCTCGCCAAGGAGTACGCCTTCACCGGTGACCGGATCAGTGCGACGCGTGCGGCCGCGATCGGCCTCGCCAACCACGTGGTGCCCGACGACGAGGTGCTGTCCACCGCGCTCGCCGCGGCGCACAAGATCGCTGCGTTGCCCCGACAGGCGGTCGAGGCGACGAAGCGGGTGCTGAACCTGCACGCAGAACGTGCCGTCCTCGCCACCATCGACTTCGCCATGGCCGCGGAGAGCGAGTCCTTCGAGACCGACGACCTGCGCCAGAACGTGGACCGGTTCCTCGGTCGCTCGTCGTGACCACCGGCTTTGTGCCCCCCTCCAATCGGGGCCTCGAGGGAGGCGATCCACCCGACATCGCCGAGTTTCGCGCCGCGCTACGCGCCTGGCTCGATGCCCACCACGACGAGCTCGCACCGACGTACGCAGCGCCCGGCACCCTCGACGAGCACGTCGCCCAGATGCAGCGGGTGAAGTCCCTGCTGTTCGACGCAGGCTGGATGCGCTACGGCTGGCCCGAACGCGTCGGTGGTCTCGGCGGTTCGCCGATGCTGCGTACCGAGCTCGGAGCGACGATGGCCGGGCGCGACCTCATCGACCCGGGGATGTACTCCCTCGTGGAGGTGCTCGCGCCCACGCTCATCGACTTTGCGTCTCCCGAGCTCGCCGCCGACGTCGTCCCTCGGCTCCTGTCCGGTGCGGAGATGTGGTGCCAGGGCTTCTCCGAGCCCGGCAGCGGGAGCGACCTCGCGTCACTCGCGTGCCGAGCCACACCCGACGGCGCACCGGCGACCGCGGCGTCATGGATCATCAACGGCCAGAAGGTCTGGACGAGCCTCGCCCAGTACTCGGAGCGATGCGTCCTGCTCACCCGCACGGGCACACCAGAGTCGCGGCACCGGGGCATCACGACATTCTTCGTCGACATGGACACACCGGGGATCTCCGTCGTCCCGCTCGAGATGATCAACGGTGTCCGTGAGTTCGCCGAGGTCTTCTTCGACGACGTGGAGGTGCCGGCGGAGCGCATGCTGGGCGAGCTCCACGGGGGATGGGGCGTCGCGATGAGCATCCTCCCGTACGAGCGGTCGTCCTGCTTCTGGCAGCGCATCGCGTACCTGTACCAACGATTGCAACGACTCGTCGAGGTCGTCCCCGAGGACGACCGCACCGCCGAGGTCGTCGGCAACGCCTACCTCCAGCTCCACGCACTCCGCGCGCGCTCACGCGCGACGCAGCACCGACTCGCCGACGGAGCGACGCTCGGCGCAGAGACGTCCATCGACAAGGTGCTCGTGGCGAGCGCCGAGCACGCAACGTACGACGCGGCGCGCCGTCTCCTCCCCGGTGTGGTCGCGACCGACGATGGCATCGTCGGCGAGATCTGGCGCGCGGAGTACCTCTACTCCCGCGCCGCCACCATCTACGGAGGAACCGCCGAGGTCCAACGCAACATCATCGCCCGCCGACTCCTCGACCTCGGAGAGGAGGGCTGATGGAGGCCGCCGATCGCGCGCTGCTCAGCTCCACCGTCGACGCCGCGGTTGCCAACGCCGCGGCTCCGGGAGCGGCCCCCGTATCCGTCGACGACGCGCTCGACGACCTCGGCTGGAGGGAGATGCTCGCCGCCGAGCCACGCGACGCGATCGAGATCGTGTTCCGTGCGCTCGGCGCTCACAACGCGACCGCGACCGCCCTCGACGACGTTCTGGCATCAACGCTCGGTCACGAGCCGGGCCCTGATGTCGCCGTCGTCCTCCCTCCGTTCGGCTCGTCGGCACCGCCCGGTCACATCGATGGGGACCGGATGCACGCAGCCGGACTGGCAACACGCCGGGCGTCGACCGCTGACCGGCTACTGGTCGTGTCCGCCGACGGATCCAGCCTGCAGATCGCATCCGTCGTCGCCTCGAATGCCGCGATCTCAGATGTTGCAGTCTCGACGATCGGCGGGATCGACCCTGCGGGCCAGTGGTGCTCGGTGCGGGTGGACGCGAGCACCGACATCCCGGCCCTCGCCACTTCGCCTCTGGATGGAGCGACCTGGGAGTCGGCGATCGCCGCCGGGCGACGCGCGCTGGCACACCAGACGGTCGGAGCCGCACGGGGGATGCTCGACCTCGCGCGCGCACACGCGATCGATCGGGTGCAGTTCGGTCGGCCGGTCGCGGGGTTCCAGGCCGTCCGTCACCGGCTCGCCGACGCGCTCGTCGCGATCGAGGCGCTCGAAGCGTGTCTCGATGCGGCGTGGGACGAGATGGGATCGGAGACCGCGGCCCTCGCCAAGGCCGTCGCCGGAAAAACCGGCGGGACCGTTGCGACCCATTGCCAGCAGGTGCTCGCCGGTGTGGGGTTCACCACCGACCACCCGTTCCATCGCTTCCTGAAGCGGACGATGATGCTCGACGGCCTCCTCGGCTCGGCGGACGAGATCGTGCTCCAGCTCGGACGCGCGCTCCTCGCCGACCGGACGGTCCCGACGCTCCTCGAGCTGTGACGTTGCCGGGGCAATCGGCCTCTCCTAGTCTGCGAATTTCATGATCGTGCCCGAAACCGGGTACCTGAAGCTGGTGAAGGGACTCCGGTGAGCGACGCCGACTCGATCGACCCGGGGGCGATCGACTTCTTCAGCGATCCGTCCGTCGTCGCCGATCCGTATCCCTACTTCGACGCGCTGCGGTCCGGGTGCCCGGTGCAGCGGGAGCCCCATCACGACGTCGTGATGGTCACTGGTTACGAAGAGGCGCTTGCGGTGTACCACGACACCGCGACCTTCTCGTCGTGCAACTCCGTGAGCGGCCCGTTCCCCGGGTTCCCCGTGCCTCTCGAGGACGACGATGTCAGCGCCGTGCTCGAGGAGCACCGAGACGCGCTGCCGATGAGCGACCAGGTCATCACGTTCGACCCACCGAAGCACACGGCGCACCGGGCCCTCCTGATGCGCCTGCTCACGCCCAAGCGACTGAAGGAGAACGAGGCGTTCATGTGGCGCCTCGCCGACGCCCAGCTCGACGAGTTCGTCGCGCATGGGAAGTGCGACTTCATCGGCGAGTTCGCGGTGCCATTCACGATGCTCGTCATCGCTGACCTTCTCGGCGTCCCCGAGTCCGACCATGGGATCTTCCGCGCCGAGCTCGGGGGTCACGGTCCGCGTGGCACGGTGGGTGGCACCAGCAAGCGGGCGATGACCCGCAATCCGCTCGAGTTCCTCTACGAGCGCTTCTCGGAGTACATCGAGGAGCGCCGCCGAGCGCCTCGAGACGACGTGCTCACGAGCATGGCGGCCGCGACGTTCCCCGACGGCTCGACCCCCGAGGTCATCGACGTGGTCCGGCTCGCCGCGAACATCTTCGCGGCCGGCCAGGAGACGACTGTGCGTCTCTTCGGCACCGCGTTGCAGCTCATCGGTGAGCGCGCCGATCTCCAGCAGTTCCTCCGGGACGACCGCGACCACATCCCCAACTTCGTCGAGGAAGCGCTCCGGATGGAGAGCCCCGTGAAGGGCGACTTCCGACTGTCGAAGGTGCCGGTCACGGTCGGGGGCGTCGACCTGGCCGCGGGCACCACCGTCATGGTGCTCAACGGGGCTGCCAACCACGATCCTCGCCAATTCGAGGACCCGAAGCGCTTCGACCCTGCGCGCGAGAACGCGCGCCAGCACATCGCGTTCGGCCACGGTGCCCACTTCTGCCCCGGAGCCCCGCTCGCACGCGCCGAGACGCGCGTCAGCCTCGAGCGGATCCTCGACCGCATGGCCGACATCACGATCTCGGAGACCGAGCACGGCCCGCCCGACGCGCGCCGCTACGACTACGTACCCACGTTCATCCTGCGCGGACTGCAGTCGCTGCACCTCGAGTTCACGCCCGTCGGCTGACGTCCGACGCTGCACACCGATACCACAAGGAGATCCCGTGGCGACCTACGTCCTGGTGCACGGTGGCGGACACGGCGGCTGGTGCTACCAGAAGGTCGCGCGGATCCTCCGTTCCCACGGGCACGAGGTCCACGCTCCGAGCCTGACCGGCCTCGGCGAGCGTGCGCACCTCCTCGGGCCCGGCGTCGACCTCGACACTCACATCACCGACATCACGTCGCTGCTCCACTTCGAGGACTTGCAGGACGTGATCCTCGTGGGCCACAGCTACGGCGGGATGGTCATCACCGGTATCGCCGACCGCGCCCACGACCGGATCGGGACACTCGTGTACCTCGATGCCGCCAACCCGCGCAACGGACAGTCCCTCGTCGACGTCGCCGGCCCGATCATCGAGGCGGTACGACCGATGGGCACGGTGGTGAACGGCGTGGAGGTCGTCCTCCTCCCCGACCCGGAAGCCGGCCTCTTCTACGGCGTGAACGATCCCGACGACCTCGCCTGGATGGCCGACCGCCTGACACCCCACCCGTGGATCTGCTTCGAGCAGCCGCTCCGGCTCACGAACGAGGATGCGTTGTGGGCGATCCCACAGGCCCACATCGTGTGCAGCTCGACGGTGGCGACGCGGGACGCCGATCTCATGGACCGGGCACGCAAGGCGGGGCGGCTCTGGGAGATCGACACCGGCCACGACCTGATGATCACCGAGCCACAGCT
>JANOWV010000488.1:0-1552 GCA_031418075.1 Actinomycetes bacterium | reverse complement strand
GCGCCGATGCCGCATCGCGTCATCGCCCGTGCCCTCGAACTGCTGCCGACGACCGCGTTCGTGAACGCGTACGGGCTCACCGAGACCAGCTCGACGGTCGCAGTGCTGGGCCCGGACGAGCACCGGGCGGCTGCCGCGAGCGACGACCCGGCGGTGCAGGCGCGGCTTGGCTCGGCCGGAGTGCTCGTGCCCGGCATCGAGGCGCAGATCTGTGCCGAGGACGGCACGGTGCTCCCGCCGGGCGTGGTGGGTGAGCTGTTCGTCCGCGGCGAGCAGGTGTCGGGGGAGTACGTCGGTCGAGACTCCGCGACCGACACCGACGGGTGGTTCGCGACCCGTGATCGGGCGTCGATCGACGGCGACGGTTACCTGTTCATCGAGGGCCGGTCCGACGACACGATCATCCGCGGGGGCGAGAACATCGCCCCGGCCGAGATCGAAGCAGTGCTCTGCCACCACGAGGCCGTCGCCGACGCCGCGGTGCTCGGCCTGCCCGACGAGGAGTGGGGTCAGGTGATCGCGGCGGTGGTCGTGACGCGCGCCGACGTCGACGCCGGCGAGCTGCGCGCCCACGTGCGTGCCCATCTGCGCGGCTCGAAGACGCCGGAACGCATCGAGTTCCGCGACGAGCTCCCCCGTACGGATACCGGCAAGCTTCTCCGGCGCGTGCTCCTAGCCGAACTCGTCGCCGACTGAAATCAGGTAGCCGAGCGTCGCCGCCGGCCGAGCAGCAGCCAGAATCCGCCGCCGGCGAGGCCAGCGAGGACAAGGAGGAGCCACAGCCACCACGACGAATCGCCGCTTCCGGAGCCGCCGGTCTTCTTGGTCGTCGGGCGACTCGCCTGCGCACCCTTCACCTCGGTCGGTGCGACGGTGGTCGTTGTCGTCGTTGGTGTCGCGTCGGCGGTCGTCGCGGCCGCCGGCGTGTTCGTGGCGGCAGCCCCTGGAACCACCGCGCGGTTGGTCAGTGAGAACACAGCAGGTCCACTGCCGGTGCAGCTCACCGTGTAGGTGCCCGGGATGCTGTTGGCAATCGGGGCGGAGGTCGTCGCGACACCGGCGGCGTCGCTGAGATTCGTCTCGACGTTGGTGCCACTGCGGGAGAAGATCGCACTCGCTCCGGTCGCCGGTGCCGTGCAGGTGACCGCGTGTCCGGCCACTGGGTTTCCCGATCCGTCGGTGACGATCACCACGAGTGGTGTGAACGCCGCCTGGACGTTGGCGGTCTGACTCCCGTCCGATCCCACAGACAGCGTTGCGTCCGCGACGGTGAAACTACGGGGAACCTGCGGCGCGGGGTTGAAGCTGGTGTTCCCGGCCTGGTTCGCGTTCACGGTGCAGGTTCCCGTCCCGACGATGGTGATGGTGGTGCCGCTGACGGTGCAGACCGGGGTGGTCGACGACGTGAAGGTGACCGTGAGGCCGGAGGTGGCGGTGGCGCTCACTGCGAACGCCGGGTTGCCCAAGACCTTGTTCGCGAGGGTGGCGAACGTGATGGTCTGCGGCGCCTTGGTGACGGTCATCTTGCCGGCGGTGAAGCTGAACGAGTAGT
>JANOWV010000487.1:0-12210 GCA_031418075.1 Actinomycetes bacterium | reverse complement strand
CTCCTCGATGATGGAGCGCATGGCGGCGTTCCACACCGATCTCGAGCCGCTGGGTGTCGAGCGTCGGGACCTGGTCGAGACCACGGCGCGCATCGTCCATCAGACGGTGACGGGCCAGACGGCACCCTGAAGCCGGTAGTCATCCGCCGTCGTCTGGTGCCGCCGGCGCAACGGTGAGCTCCAGGTCGCGCTCGAAGACCTTCTCGAACAACCCGCGCTTGCGGCGTGCACCCCAGAGCTCGAGCTCGCAATCATCGTCGGCCCGCACGCGCAGGACGACGAGCGAAGGTCCGATGCGGACGTCGACGTGCTGGACGATGCCGCTGCGCCCTCGGTCGAGCCCGTCGGCGATCCGCAGCAGCGCGGTGAGGGGACGCAGCCGCGCGACGTCGATCAAGGGGAGCTCGTCGGTCGCCTTCGGCTCACCGCGTCGATGCCAGCGCGCCATCCCCGCGAGGAGCTGCACGTCCTCGGGTGTGAAGCCGCGGAGCTGGCCGTAGCGGATGAGGTACGCGCCGTGCTTGTGATGTCCCTGCGAGGCAACGTGCTCGCCGATGTCGTGCAGGAGCGCGCCGTACTCGAGCAGCTCACGGTCGTCGCTCGACATCCCGTGGAGCTCCTGGGTCTTGTCGAAGAGCTCGACCGACAAGCGCGCGACGCGACGGGCGTGCTCGTCCCCTGGTCGCGCGTTCGGAACATTGCAGCGTCGTGCAAGCCCGTCCACGGACGCGCGACGGATCGCACGAGGGTCGTCGGACCACTCTGTGGGGTCGCGACGCTTG
This sequence comes from Actinomycetes bacterium, assembly GCA_031418075.1. Lineage (GTDB taxonomy): Bacteria > Actinomycetota > Acidimicrobiia > IMCC26256 > PALSA-555 > DASUAO01. The sequence goes on along the minus strand of JANOWV010000487.1, from coordinate 11,428 downwards.
ATTGCGTCGAGGACGATGCCTTCGCGTAGCGCCCACTCGCTGATGACCATCTCCTCCATTCCGAACAGCTCCATGGCCGTCGCGAGGAAGAGCGACCCGGCCGTGATGAGGTCGACGCGGCGCGTCTCGAGCCCGTCGAACCGGAGCCGCTCGTCGGCGGTCGAGGCGAGGATCTGCTGGTGCACCACCTCGAACTCCTCGCGCGTGAAGGTGAGCTGGTTGAGCGAGACGGGGACGTCGGCCTTGCGACGAGCCGCAACCATGTGGGCGAGGTCCCCGAGGGTGCCGCTGCTGCCGACGAAGCGCTTCGGCGAGAATCGAGCGACCCTCTCGACGACCGGCTCCAGCACCTCGACGAGATGGGCGCGCAGTTGGTTCCGCTCGTGCTTGCTGATGGGATCGGTGCTCACGAAGTCGGCGGTGAGCCGGCCGACCCCGAGATGCTCGCTCGTGGCCCACGTCAGCCCGCCGGCGTCGCCGACCATGATCTCGACGCTGCCGCCGCCGACGTCGAAGCACAGTGCGGGTGCGGGCTCCAGCAGCACGGCCCCGCGGATGGCGCCGAAGATCAGCTCGGCCTCCCGGTGGCCCGAGATGACCTCCACCTCTACGCCCGCCTCGGCGTCGATACGGTCGACGATCGCGTCACCGTTTGCCGCCGAGCGGATGGCGCTGGTGGCGCAGGCCTGGATCTCGGTCGCGCCCGCAGCCTCGGCCATCAGGACGAACCGGCGGACGGCAGCCACGGCCGCGTCGGCCGCGGCGTCGGTGATGTGCCCGTGCCGGGCGACCACATCGCCGAGGCGCAGCATCGCCTTGTCGGTGGCGATCGTCTCGAAGTGGCCGTCGGGATGCACGTCGGCGACGAGGAGGTGGAACGAGTTCGTGCCGAGGTCGAGCGCGGCGATCCGCACGCTCCGAGGGTAGCGGTACGCTCGTGGCGTTCCGGACCCATCGAGCCGGACCCATTCGACGACCTGGAGGAGACGCAACCCCATGGCCGAGATCCAAGCCGAGCCCCGGATGCTCATCGACGGCAAGCTCGTCGAGGCTGCCTCAGGCGCCACGTTCGACAACATCAACCCCGCGACCGAAGAGGTCATCGGCCAGGTCGCCGACGGCGGTGTCGACGACATGGAGCGGGCGATCGCTTCCGCCCGCCAAGCGTTCGACGACACGGACTGGTCGACGAACCGGGAGCTGCGCAAGCGCTGTCTCCAGCAGCTCAAGGACGGCCTCGCGGCACACAACGAGGACCTGCGGCCCCAGATCGTGGCCGAGGTGGGCTCGCCGATCGCGCTCACGTACGCGATCCAGCTCGACTCGTCGATCGCCGACATGCAGTACGACATCGACCTGATCGACGGCTACCAGTGGGAGTACGACCTCCCGGACCACGAGTTCATGGGGAGCCAGAGCTCGCGGCGGGTCTACAAGGAGGCCGTCGGCGTCTGTGGGGCGATCACGCCGTGGAACTTCCCGTTCATGCTCAACGTCACCAAGGTGGTGGCCGGGCTCGCCGCCGGCAACACCATGGTGCTCAAGCCCGCGCCCGACACGCCGTGGAGCGCCACGATGATCGCCAAGGTCGCCGCCGAGGAGACCGACCTGCCTCCGGGCGTGCTCAACATCGTGACCTCGGGTGACAAGGCAGCCGTCGGGGAGATGCTCACGGGCGACCGGCGCGTCGACATGATCAGCTTCACCGGCTCGTCGGCGACCGGACGTCGGATCATGGCGCACGGGTCCGACACGCTGAAGCGGGTCTTCCTCGAGCTCGGTGGGAAGTCGGCGAACATCATCCTCGACGACGCCGACTTCGAAGCCGTCGTTCCGTCGGGATCCATGACCTGCATGCACGGTGGGCAGGGCTGCGCGATCACGACTCGGATGCTCTTGCCGGCGTCGCGCTACGACGAAGGTGTCGCGTTGCTCGAGGCCGCGTTCCAGGCGTTCCCCTATGGGGACCCGAACGATCTCTCGAACATGATGGGGCCGCTCATCAACGCGTCGCAGCGCGAGCGCGTGCTCGGGTACATCGAGAAGGGCAAGGCCGAAGGTGCGCGCTTGCTCGTCGGCGGAGGTCGCCCCGCGCAGTTCGACAAGGGCTACTTCGTCGAGCCGACCCTGTTCGTCGACGTCGACCCCGACTCGACGATCGCGCAAGAGGAGATCTTCGGGCCGGTGCTCGCGGTGCTCAAGTACGAGGACGACGAGGACGCGATCCGCATCGCGAACAACTCGAACTTCGGGCTGAGCGGTGGTGTGATGTCCGCGTCGCTCGACCGGGCGCTGGGCATCGCGAAGCGCATCCGCACCGGGACGGTCTCGGTGAACGGGGGGATGTGGTTCGGTCCTGACTCGCCGTTCGGCGGTTACAAGGACAGCGGCATCGGCCGCGAGCACGGTGTGCAGGGCTTCGAGGAGTACCTCGAGACCAAGACCATCGGCCTCCCCGTCGGCGCCGCCTGAACACGATCTGCCTGAGAGCAACCTTCCTGAAGAGGACGCACATGACCGCGAACATCGAGACCTCGTCGTACCTGCCCACGTTCGAGACGGTGGAGGAGGAGCGGCAGCACCGCAAGGAGCGACTGGCGGCCGCGTTCCGCCTCTTCGGCAAGTTCGGGTTCGACGAGGGGGTAGCGGGGCACATCACCGCCCGGGACCCCGAGCATCTCGACCACTTCTGGGTGAACCCACTCGGGATGCCGTTCTCGCACATCCGGGTGTCGGACCTCATCCGCGTGAACCATGAAGGCGAGGTCGTCGAGGGTGACGCGCTGGTGAACCGCGCCGCGTTCGCGATTCACTCCCAGGTCCACGCAGCCCGCCCCGACGTCGTCGCCGCCGCGCACGCCCATTCCGTGCACGGCAAGGCCTGGTCATCGCTGCGACGCAAGCTCGACCCGCTCACGCAGGACTCCTGCGCGTTCTACGACGACCATGAGCTGTTCGACGACTTCACCGGGGTGGTGCTCGACCTCGAGGAGGGGAAGCGCATCGGCCACACGCTCGGCGACGCGAAGGCCGTCATCCTCTCGAACCACGGTCTGCTCACGGTGGGGCACTCCGTCGACGAGGCCGTGTGGTGGTTCATCACGATGGAGCGCACCTGCCAGGCGCAGCTGCTCGCGGAGGCCGCCGGTGATCCGGTGTTGATCGACTCGACGAACGCGGCGCTCACCGCGACGCAGGTCGGCTCGCACCTCGCCGGGCACTTCAGCTTCTCGCCGCTCTACGAGAAGATCACCCGGGAGCAGCCCGACCTCTTCGACTGACCGCACCTTCCATGGTTCTGGCGTCAGCAATCGGCGAAATACGCCTATCTCTGACGCCAGAACGCCGGCGGGGTCAGGCGCGGTCCGCCTCGACCTGGGTGGCGTAGGCCTTGGAGCCCTCGATGAAGGCGTTGGGATCCTGGAACTTGCCGGCGACGACGTCGGCGAACCACTCGGGGACGTAGGCCTCGATCGCGCCCGACTCGAGCATCGCGACCACCGGTTCGACCATCGCCTCGACCGGCAATGCGTCGACCGCGTTGTGGAACCCCGGCTCGTTGTCGGGGAGCTCGAACAGCTCGGTGTCGATCACGCCGGGGTTCACGATGTGCACCAAGACGGCGGTGTCGCGCAGGTCGACGGCCATGCACTCCGAGAACGCGGTGATCGCGGCCTTGCTCGCTGCGTAGGAGGCCTCGATCGGCGGGCCGAGGCGAGCAGCCACCGACGACAGGTTCACGATCCGCCCGCCGCGCTCGATGAGCCCGGGCAGGAGCGCGAGCGTGAGCCGGACGGGCGAGAAGTAGTTGATGCGCATCACCGCTTCGGCCTCTTCGGGCGTGATGCGGGTGACGTGTCGACGCTTCGGGATCCCTGCGTTGTTCACCAGCACGTCCACGCCCCCGAGCTGGGCATGGACGTCGGCCGCGAACGCCGCGATGCCGTCGAGATCAGCGAGGTCGATGGTCCACGAGCGCGAGTCGGGGGAATGTGCCTGCACGCGTGCGAGCACCTCGGCCAGCCGGTCGGTGCGGCGGCCGCAGATCCCGACGGTCGCACCCCGTGCCGCGAAGCCTTCCGCCAGCGCGGCGCCGATCCCGGTCGACGAGCCGGTGACCAGGACCTTCTTGCCCTGCAATGAGTAGGTCATGGCGACACCTTCGCGCATTCCTGACACTCCTGTCAGGGAACGGACATGGGGCTAGCCTGCGCCGCCGTGGCCCTGGACCCAGCGAGTGCGCTCCTGACCGACCGGGTCGTCGTCGTGACCGGCGCGGCAGTGGGGATCGGCGAGGCGATCGCCCTGGCCGCGGCGCGCTTCGGCGCCCACGTCGCAATCTGCGATCGAGATGTTCCCAACCTCGACGCCACCGCAGACGCGATCGAGTCTCTCGGCCGTCGGGTGGTCGCAGCCGAGATCGATGTACGCGACAGCGAGGCAGTCGGCGAGTTCGTGGCGACAACCGTCGCCGAGCTCGGCGCGATCGACGTCGTCGTCAACAACGCTGGCGGCGGATTCCACTCGGCGTTCCTCGACGTGAACGCCAAGGGCCAGGACTCGCTGATGCGGGAGAACTTCACCAGCGTCACGAACCTCGTGCGGAGCGCCGCGCCACACTTCCCCGAACGCGGCGGCTCGATCATCAACATCACATCGATCGAGGCCCATCGCGCCGGACCTGGGTTCGCGGTGTACTCGGCGATGAAGGCCGCCGTGGCGAGCCTCACCAAGAGCCTCGCGCTGGAGCTGGGGGACCGGCTGATCCGCGTGAACTGCATCGCCCCCGACGTGATCCCGACACCGGGGATCGGTCGCGAGATGGGCGTGCACACACCGCTCCCGGTGGCGGGGCACGTCGACGACGTCGCGGGCGCGGCGATGTACCTCGCGAGCGACATGAGCCGGTTCGTGACCGGGTCCACGGTGCACGTCGACGGCGGCAACTGGGCGTCGGGCGGATGGATGCGAGCCGATGACGGATCCTTCACGCTCCATCCCGATCTGGAGCTCCCGACATGAGGCCGACAACGTGAAGGATGGGATATGAAGCTCGGGATCGCATTGGGGCGGCTCAACCCGGCGTTCTTCGCCGAGGTCGCGGTGGAGGCAGATCGGCTCGGTTTCGAGTCGGTGTGGTTGCCGGAGCATCTGATCTTCACCAGCAAGATGAGCCGGAGCCCGCACCCCGGGGAGACGCACCCGCCGGTGCCGCCCGAGACCCCGATCTTCGACGCCTTCGCGTACCTGTCGTACCTTGCGGGGATCACAGAGCGGGTTCGCTTGGGCACCCACGTCTACAACCTCGGTCTGCGCCACCCGTTCGTGGCGGCACGCGCGGTGCAGACGCTCGACATCGTCTCCGGGGGGCGGGTCGAGTTCGGAATCGGCGCGAGTTGGCTCGAAGAGGAGTGGGTCGCCGCCGAGCTCGACTTCGCGAGCCGTGGTCGCCGCGTCGACGAGGCGCTCGAGATCTGCAAGCGCCTGTGGGCCGACGATGACGTCTCCTACGACGGTGAGTTCTTCTCGTTCGAGGGCGCGGTCTTCGAACCCAAGTGTGTGCAGTCGCCGCATCCTCCGATTCTCGTGGGCGGGGAGAGCGCGCCGGCCCTGCGCCGCGCCGCCCGGGCCGGCGACGGCTGGATCGGCATGAACCACGACTTCGAGTCCGGCGCGGCGCAGATCGCCGCGCTCCGCGAGCTGCTGACCGCCGAAGGCCGTGACCCCGCGGCGTTCGAGTACTGCCTCGGTGGACCGATCGAGTCGCCCGATGACATCGCTCGCTGGACCGACATCGGGGTGACCCGCCTCATCTGCGCGCCGTGGCGCCGCTCCCGCGAAGCCATCGACGGAATGGGTCGCTTCGCCGACATGGTGGACCTCTCGGGCTAGCTCGGCCCGTCGGCGAGCATCGCGTCGAGGTCGTCGTCGAAGTCGCGGATCGTCTCTTTGTGGCGTAGCGCGACGCGGATCTGGGTCGGTTGCATCGTGAAGCAGACGCCAGCCATCAGGCGCTCCATCTCGTCGGCGCGGTGGACGGCATCGAGGTCCATGCCGCGTCCCATCCCGATGTCGCAGGCGCGCCGAAGGACGATCGCCGATTCGGCGGCCTCGAGATCGAGGTGCTCCTCGGCCCATCGGAAGAAGCCGCCCTTCCACGGGGCCTCGGAGAACGGCTCGGGGGCGACGCAGCTGCGCCCGTCGAGCATCCACTCGTGCACGAGGTCGCCGTCGCGCCAGAGCCGGACCTGCGCGGGCTCGTTGCCCTGGGCGAGGTGGGGGATCTCCACGTCGTACTGCCGCGTGGTCCCCACCGGTCCGCCGCGGGCTGCGTGCGCGACGCACAGGCCCGCAAGGTCGAACATGTGGGTGCAGTTCATCTTGGGGTCGGCGACCGCGCCGACGGCGAGACAGCGCGGTGAGAGCTCCATCCCCTCGAGCGCGTGCAGCGGCTCGGCCGCGGCCGGACAGGTCGTCCACGGCCAGCGGTGTGCGTCAGCGCTGACCTCCGTGACAACTGCGCCATCGTGGGCGAGTCGCACGGTGAAGTGGTGGAAGTCGTCTTCGAGCCCGCCCTCGACCACGCCGCCGTCGTCGTCGGTCTCGGCGACGACGAATCGGACGCGACGACGGTACGAGCCGTGTGCGAAATGGGTCATGCGCTGCGGGTCCGGCCACCCGGGTAGTTACCGCCGCCGAAGCGCTGATCGAGTGTGTCGTAATCGACGACGTATCCGTTGCGGGGGAGCGCGTCGACGAACTCGACGGTGCGGGGCTTCTTGTAGGAGGCAATCCGCTCACGGCAGTGGGCGATGAGCTCGTCCGCCGATGCCGCCGCGCCCGGCGCCAGCACGACGATCGCCTTGACGCTCTGCACCCACCGATCGTCGGGGACGCCGATGACCGCGCACTCGGCGACGGCCTCGTGCGTCGCGAGGCACTGCTCGATCTCGACGGGGTAGATGTTCTCCGCCGCCGACTTGATCATCCGGGTCTTCGGGCCCACGAACGTGATGGAGCCGTCCGGCTCGCGGCGTCCGAGGTCGTTGGAGTGGTGCCAGCCGTCACGAGCACGCGCTTCGTTCTCATCGGGGCGGTTCCAGTAGCCGTTCATCACCGTCGGTCCGCGGGCAACGATCTCGCCCGGCTCGCCGATTGGCGCATCGTTGCCGTCCTCGTCGACGACGCGCACTTGCAGCAGGGGGGATGTGCGGCCGTGAGGACCTGTCGCACCCAGCGCGAAGCAGCCGAAGGTCATCATCCCGACGGTCTCGGTCTGGCCGTAGCCACCGGGCGCGGTGGCCCACGGGCTCGTGTCCCGACTGGTCCGTTCGTTCCACTCCCGCGAACCGCCGGGAGTGCGCAGGCTCGAGAGGTCGTGCGTGCCGTCGGGATCGGCGTCGAGGATCTGCTCGAAGATCGGTCCGACGAGGAACGCGCCGGTGCACCGTTCGGCTTCGATGGTCCGGCACAACAGCTCGCCGTCGACGCGAGGAACGAACACATTGGTCCCTCCCGCGACGAACGTCGCGAGGGTGTGCATCCAGGTGCCGAGATGGAAGAGCGGACCGCTGTTGAGGTACACGTCATCACCACTTGTGCCGGTGACGTGGCCGTAGACGAGCCCCTGGCTGAAGCACGCGGTGTGCGAGAGCATCGCGGCGTTCGGACGTCCACCGAACGCCGCGGTGTAGATGAGGAGCAGCGAGCTCGCGGGGTCGATGTCGAGGAGCGGGTCCTCGTCGGATCCTGCCGTCAGGAACGCCTCGTAGGACTCGTCGCCGGTTCCGGCGTTGTCCGCCTCGTCGAGGATTGGGCCGTCGAGGATTGGGTCGTCGAGGTCGTGACGGATCCAGCGGGCGCCGGCCGATCCCACCGCCCGAGCGGCACGCACGGTCTCGCCGATCTCGGCTTCCTGCCAGATGACGACGGACGGGTCGAGGTCGTCGACGACGAACGAGAGCTCATCGGCGGTCTGGCGCCAGTTTGCCGGACAGAACATCGCGCCGATCTTCGCGGCGGCGAGGAACAGCTCGAGGACGCGGGGCGAATTCTGCCCGAGCCAGAGGATGCGATCCCCGGCGTGCACGTCGGCATCGAGGAGCGCATGGGCGAGCTGGTTCACCCGAGCGTCGAGCTCGGGGTACGTACGACGCAGGGCGTGCTCCGGGTCAGCCGAGTCGACGGTCGCGATGCGGTCGGGTCGGCTGCGCCGGTGCTCGCGGAGTACGTCACCGATGGTGAGCGCGTGGAGCAGATCCACTGTGCAGTCAGGCCCCCGCCGCGTCGGCGGCGTCGAGGTGCTCCCGATAGCTCATGGGCAACAGCTCGATGAGCTGGCCGTCGGGGTCGCGGACGAAGATGCCGGCGCCGATGTCGGTGTCGTCGAGCACGCGGCCGCCGTGGGCATTGACGAGCGCGCACGTGGTGGGGATGTCATCCACGCTGAACGAGAGGTGGGTGAGCCCAGGATCGTTCATCGTGCGCTCGACGAAGGGTCGAGGCGCGCCACCCTCGCCGGAGAAGTGCAACAGCTCGAGCACGAGGCCGTCGCGCCGGAGGTAGCAAGCAGTCATCCCGAGTGGCGGCGACAGACGGAGGAGCCTGGCCGAGAGGTCATCGGGCGGATGGATCTCCCGTTCGATCTCGAAGTCGAAGACTTCGACGTAGAACCGCCGCGCCCGTTCGAGATCGGTCACGCACTGGCCGAGGTGGTTGTAGACGGCCCCCATCGGGGCGCTACTCCTTCGGCGGACGGACGTTGATCGCCAGCGTGAAGATCGCCTTGCAGACCGGCTCGCCGGTCGCCGCGTCCTTCCAGTCCGTCTCCGTGACGTAGAACTCGAGCTTGCCTCCGCTCGACTTCTCCTTCTCGTAGACGTCGCTGATCGTGCCGGTGCCTTCGAGCACGTCGCCGACCTTGGGCCAGCGGTAGTACTCGAATGCCTGCTCGCCGTGGAGGATCGCCCGCCCGGGGCCGCGGAGCTTCTCGATGGGGAGCCCGGCCGCGCCGCCTTCGCCCATGGATCCCCAGTAGGACATGACGAACGGGAAGGTGGGCGGCACCGGTGCTGCGTCGCCCTGGTAGACCGCGTCGTCGTCCATGAGCGCCTCGGCGAACACCTTCACCGGGCCGCGCTCGACCACGATCGTCTGGGTCCCGGTGCTCTGGCCCTTGAGCTCGGTGAGTGCCACGGTCGGGTGCTCCTTCGTCGTTGCAGGGATGCTGACGGTGACGTCAGGTCCGGAATGTAGTCGCGTCTTCGCGGAGCCGGTGCTTGAGCACCTTGCCCACGGCGTTGCGCGGGAGCTCCTCGGTGAAGTGCACCACCCGCGGCCGCTTGTAGTCGGCGAGGCGCTCGGCGCAGAACGCATCGAGCGTCGCGACGTCGAGTGTCGCGCCGGGCTTGCGCACGACCCACGCGCCCACATCCTCGCCCAGCACCGCGTGGGGGACGCCGACGACGGCCGCTTCCTGTACGTCGGGGTGTTCCAGGAGTACCGCTTCGACGTCGGTGGCGTAGATGTTGTTCCCGCCGCGGATGATCATGTCCTTCTTCCGGCCGCATATGTAGAGATAGCCGTCCTCGTCGAGGTAGGCGAGGTCGCCGGTTCGGAGCCAACCGTCAGGCGTCCAGGTGCTCGCGGTCGCCGCGTCGTCCTTGTAGTACTCACGTTGCTTGCCCTGCATCCGCATCAGCAGCTCGCCGACGTCGCGCGCGGGAAGGTCAGCGTCGTCCTCGCCGACGATCCGGATCTCCATCGGCCCGACCGGCTTGCCGACCGAGCCGATCCGCTTCGGGATCTCCTCGGGGGGCATGACGATGTACGCCGGACCGGCCTCGCTCATCCCGAACGAGTTCCCGACGTTCGCGTCGGGCAGTCGCTCGATGAGGATCTGGTGTGTCTTGGGTGCGATCGGCGCGCTGCCGATCGAAGCCTGGACCAGACTCGAGAGGTCGGCGGTGGCGAAGTCGGGGTGCGCGACGATCAGCTCCGCGTACGCGGGGACGAGCATCGTGTGCGTGGGACGTTCGGTCTCGACGTAGCGCAGCCAACGGCCGGCGTCGAACTTCGGGTGGTAGAGCGCGGTGAGACCCATCTTCATCGGGTTGTAGATGAACGCGATCCCTGCGAACGTGAACATCGGTGCACCGTGGAGCCAGCCGCCACCGGTCCATCGGGGTTCGTGGTTCGGAATCATCGCTGCGTTGTCATGACGCACCGCAATCCCCTTGGGAAGCCCCGTCGTGCCCGACGTGTACATGACGTCGGCGAGGTCGGTGAGCTCGACCGGCACCTGGAATTCCGACGCGTCGTCGTCGAGGACCTCGTCCCAGGTCCCACTGCTCACGATGGTCCGCAGGCTCGGGATCTCGGGCTGGACCGCGATGGCGGTGGGGAGCAGCTCATCGCAGGTGAGCGACACGACGATCTCGGCGTGGCCGAGGATCGACACGAGCTCTGGGTTGGACAGCCGCGTGTTCGTCGGGACGACGACCGCACCGGCCTTGTGGACCGCGGCGTAGGCGACGATCCAGCGCATCACCTCGTCGGCGGGGAGGAAGACGGAGACGCGGTCGCCCTTGGCGACGCCGAGGGCCACGAGCCCGCGGGCGAGCTGGTTGGACTGTGCGTCCCACTCGGCGAACGTCAGCGACGTGCCAGCGTCGAGATTGCGGTACGCGTGCTCGTCGGGGATCGTCCGCGCCATGAAGCGAAGCTGGTCCTCCTGGAGATCCCCCCATGCCGGCACGGGCGCGAACCTAGCGCGACGCCCGCAGTACCTGACGGGGGTGTCAGGTAGGCTGCGTCGCGTTCTGACGCCCGGAGTACGAGGAGCCCCGCCATGGGTGATGCCGTCATCGTCGCTGCTGCCAGGACGCCGATCGGGACCGCCCGGCGCGGCTCGCTCATCGGCTTCAGCGCCTTCGACCTCGGTCGTTTGGCCGTGGAGTCGGCATTGAAGCGATCCGGTGTCGCGGTCGACGACATCGACGACATCGTCCTCGGCGAGGTGCTCCAGGGCGGTGGCGACATCGCCCGCTACATCGCGATCGAGCTCGGGCTGATCGAGGTCCCGGGCGTTGCCCACAACCGCCATTGCGCGTCGGGGATGGCCGCGGTGCAGACCGCGGCTGGCAGCATCCGTGCGGGCATGGACCGGGTGGTCATCGCAGGCGGTACCGAGTCGATCAGTCAGTCACCCCAGGTGCTCAAGAAGCTTCCCGGCGCGTACAGCGGTGTGCAGCAGTGGCTCTCGCCGAGCCACCCGGAGACGCCCGACGCCCCCACGATGGACATGTCGATCACCGTCGGGTGGAACACCGCGCAGAAGGCCGGCGTGAGCCGCGAGGACATGGACCACTGGGCGTACGAGTCGCATCGCCGCGCGATCGCCGCGATCGACGAAGGTCGTCTCGCCGAG
>JANOWV010000486.1:0-3003 GCA_031418075.1 Actinomycetes bacterium | reverse complement strand
GGCTTCGGCGGTCGCGACTTCGCGAACAATGTCGGCGACGCGACGCGCGAGGAGCAGATCATCGTGGCCGAGCGGATCAGGGCGAAGTACGGGTTCCGGGCATGGGGCTGTGGGAAGACTCTCGGCTATCCGTAGCCCCGTTTCGATCAGTGCCGGTTCCGGTTCTCCCAGCACCCGTTCCGGATCGGCCTCCGTTGCGCGTTACGTTCCGTTTCGTGCTTGTGCTCTCGCCTCCTGAGGTCCGCGCGCTTCTTGACGCGCACGGAATCCGCCCGAGCCGGGCCCTTGGCCAGAACTTCCTCGTCGACGCCAACACGGCGCGTCGGATCGTCCAGCTCGCTGGCGTGCGCGACGGTGAGCAGGTCCTCGAGATCGGCCCCGGGCTCGGGTCGCTCACGCTGGCGCTCGCGGCGACCGGCGCCCACGTCCATGCGCTCGAGATGGATCGTCACCTCGTGCCCGTGCTGGAGTCGGTTCTGGCCGATGCTGGGGCGAACGATGTGTGTGTGGTGCAGGGTGATGCGCTCAGCTACGACTACGCGGGCGAGCTCGGTGCCGGTCCGTGGGTCTGCATCTCCAACCTTCCGTACAACGTCGCGACTCCGGTGGTGCTCCGGATCCTGGACGACGCGCCGAGCGTGCAGCGCCTCCTGGTGATGGTGCAACGCGAGGTCGCCGACCGCCTCGCTTCGGGCCCCGGCTCGCGCGTGTACGGATCGTCCTCCGTGCGAGTGCGCTATCACGCCACGGCGCGCGTGGTCGGCGCGGTCCCCCCCACGGTGTTCATGCCTCGACCGAACGTCGAGTCCGCGCTCGTGATGATCGAGCGGCGCCCGGCGCCCGCGGTCGACCTCGACGACCCGGAGGCGATGTTCCGACTCGTGCGGGCCGGCTTCGGTCAGCGCCGCAAGATGTTGCGCCGCTCGCTGCGAGCGTTGCTCGGTGACGGTGTCGACGGGATCCTCGAGCGAGCGGGCGTCGACCCGCGCGCCCGCGCCGAGTCGCTCGACGTCGGAGAGTGGGCTGCGGTGGCGCGGGCGGTCACCGGGTGAACGACCTGACGATGCCCGGCCGCATCGCCCGCCTGCGCGCGACGGTCTACGCCAAGCTCACGCTCTCGCTCGAGATCCAGGATCGCCGGCCCGACGGGTACCACGACCTCGAGGCGCTGGTGGTCTCGGTGTCGGCTCCCCAGGATGTGGTCGAGGTCGAGGCCGTGCCGCATCCCGCAGGGATCACGCTCTCGCTCGAAGGTGAGACCGAGCACGTCCCGCTCGGGTCCGAGAATCTCGCGATGCGTGCGGGCGAAGCCGTGATGCTGCGCGCCGGTCGCTCGGCCGCGGGAGTGCGCATGACGCTCCGGAAGAAGATCCCCGCGGGGGCAGGGCTCGGTGGCGGGTCGGCCGACGCGGCCGGCGCGATGCACGCGGTGCGTCGCATGCTCGAGCTCAGCGTGGACGACGCGACCCTGCTCGAGGTCGGCGCGTCCATGGGCTCGGACGTCCCGTTCTGCCTCACGGGTGGCACGGCGTGGATGCGGGGCCGCGGTGAGCTCCTCGAGCCGATCGCGCTCCCAACGGGGTTGCCGTTCCTGATCGCCATCCCGCCGTTCCGGCTGGCCACCCCCACCGTGTACGCCGCGTGGGACGACCTCGGCGGACCCAAAGCGAAGCGGCGGGTGCCCGTCGGTGGCCCGGTGGGGGCGCTCCAGCCGGAGCTGTTCAACGACCTCGAGGCGGCGGCTGAGGCGGTGGAGCCCCGGCTCGCCGAGTTCCGGACCGAGCTCGAGCGGATCGTCGGTGTCCCCGCGGTGCTCGCGGGGAGCGGGTCGGCGTACTTCGTGCCGGTCCCCGAGAAGGTGGTGGAACGCCTCGACACCGTGGCTGCGAAGGTCCGAAGGGCGATGAAGATCCCGGTGGCCTCGAGCCGGACAGTGGCGCGGGGGGTGCGGCTCAGCGTCGCGTGACGCGAGCTCGCCCGGCTACCAGGGCCAAGGCGCTCCTTGGGGTGGCTACTTGCCCTGCTGACGACGCTGCCAGCGCGTCTTCTTCAACAGCTTCTTGTGCTTCTTCTTGCGCATGCGCTTGCGGCGCTTCTTGATCAGGGATCCCATGTCGCCTGTGACGGTAGTGCCGCTCCGCCCGGCGGGTCACATCGGGCCTCAGCCCGTGGGGCGCCGACCGCTAGGGTCGCGCGGACAGTCGGGGGTGGTGTAACGGCAGCACGGGGTCCTTTGGAGTCCCAAGTCGAGGTTCGAAACCTCGCCCCCGAGCGGGGCCGATGCCACCGGACATCGAGCCAGCAACTATCGAGCCACAGCATGTCGAGCCACACCATGACGAGGCAGAGGACTTCACGGGAGGTGAGGGGATGACGTACCGGCCGCTGTCGGCGATCGTCCTCGCGGCGGGGGAGGGGACGCGCATGCGTTCCACGATGCCCAAGGTGCTGCACCCGCTCTGCGGTCGACCGATGCTCCTCCACGTGCTCGACACACTTGTCGCGTTGCCGTTGGAACGGATCGTCGTGGTCGTGGGCCACGGTGCAGAGCAGGTCACCAAGACCGTCCACGAGCACCTCGCCACCGAGCTCACGCTCGAGTTCGTCGAGCAGCGGGAGCAACGCGGGACGGGCGATGCCGCGAGTGTCGGACTCACCGCGTTCGCCGACGCGCTCGACACCGACGACGACGTGATCGTCCTCACCGCCGACGTCCCGCTGCTGCGCAGCGACACGCTCGCCGCACTCGCGACCGAGCACCGTCTGAGCGAGTCGGCCGCGACCTTGCTCACCGTCGAGATGGCGGATCCGACCGGCTACGGCCGAATCGTGCGCGACGAGCGTGGCGGCGTGCTCGCGATCGTCGAGCAGGCCGATGCCAACGACGACCAGCTCGACCTCACCGAGGTGAACCCGTCGATCTACTGCTTCCGGCGTGCGTACCTGGCGCCGGCGCTTCGTCGACTCAGCCCGGAGAACGCGCAGGGCGAGTACTACCTCACC
>JANOWV010000485.1:0-2885 GCA_031418075.1 Actinomycetes bacterium | reverse complement strand
CCACTGACGTGCCGAACGACGCTCCCGAGGTGACGCCTGCGCCGACCCTCGAGGCTTCGGACACCGAGGCTTCGGACACCGAGGCTTCGGACACTGAGGCTTCGGACACCGAGACCGAGACCGACACCGAGGCTTCGGACGCCGAGGGCGACGCGGCGCCGGCCGCCGATGCCGCATCCGAGAAGGGTCCGGCCAGCCCGTTCGACCGCGAGGGCGACTGGTACGTCGTCCACACGTACGCGGGCTACGAGAACAAGGTGAAGTCCAACCTGTTGAACCGGATCCGCTCCATGCACGTCGAGGAGCGGATCTTCGAAGTCGTCATCCCGATGGAGGACGTCATCGAGTTCAAGGGCGGATCGCGCCGGGTCGTCCAGAAGAAGGTCTTCCCCGGCTACCTGCTCGTCCGCATGGACCTCGACGACGACTCCTGGTACGTCGTGCGCAACACGCCGGGGGTCACCGGCTTCGTCGGCCCGAGCGGGTCGAAGCCCGTCCCGCTCTCGCGGCGCGAGGTCGAGGACATCCTCGGCGTCGAGAAGCCGGAAGGCGCGCCGGTCGTGGAGAAGAAGGTGCGGCCCCGCGTCGAGTTCGAGGAAGGGGAGCAGGTCCGGGTCACCACCGGCCCGTTCGCCGACTTCAACGGCGCGATCTCGGAGATCGAATCGATCGGTCGAAGCTCAAGGTGCTCGTGAACATCTTCGGGCGCGAGACGCCCGTCGAGCTCGAGTTCGGCCAAGTCGCCAAGCTGTAGACAGGAAGCGAAGCAATCAAGATGGCAAAGAAGAAGCTCGCCGCAACGGTGAAGATCCAGATCCAGGCGGGGGCGGCGACGCCCGCGCCACCCGTGGGCACCGCGCTCGGTCCGCACGGGATCAACATCATGGACTTCTGCAAGGCGTACAACGCCGAGACCGAGAGCCAGCGCGGTCTCGTGATCCCGGCCGTCATCTCGATCTTCGAGGACCGGTCGTTCACGTTCATCACGAAGACGCCGCCCACTCCGTTCCTGTTGCGTCAGGCCGCCGGGATCGAGAAGGGCGCCGAGAATCCCCGCACCGACAAGGTGGGGAAGGTCACGAGCGCCCAGGTCCGTCAGATCGCCGAGACCAAGATGCCCGACTTGAACGCGATCGACCTCGAGGGCGCGGTTGCCCAGGTCGCCGGCACTGCTCGCTCGATGGGCATCGCCGTCGAGGGCTAGTCACCCGTCTCGGTCCACGCCGAGCACACCCCCCGACGGAGGACCTCGCCGTCGGATCCGGGGTCACCTACGAGGGAGGGAGCACCCCGCAATGACCAAGCACGGCAAGGCCTATACCGACGCCACCAAGCGCTACGACCGCGAGCACCTGCACTCGCCGGCTGAGGCGATCGGGCTCGTGAAGACGCTCTCCACCCGGAAGTTCGACGAGACCGTCGAGACCGCGGTGCGGCTCGGCCTCGACCCTCGCAAGGCGGACCAGATGGTGCGCGGCACCGTGTCGCTTCCCCACGGGACCGGCAAGACCGTGCGGGTTGCGGTGTTCGCGGCCGGCGACCAAGCCCGCGACGCTGAAGCTGCCGGTGCCGATGTGGTCGGCGCCGAAGATCTCGTGGCTCGCGTCGAAGGCGGGTTCCTCGACTTCGACATCGCGATCTCGACCCCGGACCTCATGGGCCAGGTCGGCAAGCTCGGTCGCACCCTCGGTCCGCGCGGGCTGATGCCGAACCCGAAGACCGGCACGGTCACCAACGAGATCGGCAAGGCGGTCGGGGAGTTCAAGGCCGGCAAAGTCGAGTACCGGACCGACCGCAATGGCAACGTCCACGTCCCGGTCGGCAAGGTGAGCTTCTCGCCCGAGCAGCTCCTCGAGAACTTCACCGCGGTGCTCGACGAGATCCTTCGAGCGAAGCCGGCCAGCGCCAAGGGTCGCTACATCAAGTCCGTCTCGGTCTCCTCGACGATGGGCCCCGGGGTCCGCATCGACCCGGCCGCGACCGACGACGACTCGCCCAGCGCGAACTCCTCCGAGTAACCTGCGCAGTCCCACCTGACAAGTTCATCGACGCCGAAGACCTTCGGTCTCCCCCCGGGGAGGTAATGGGCCGCTCCACGACCCGCCGAATGAGGCGACGCTCCCCTCCGCCGTACCTGCGGTTCTGGGACGTCCTTCGCCCACCGGTTCCGACCGGCGGTGGTGCACAGGCGTCCGGAGCGGGAAGAACGAGATGGCCAGACCAGAGAAGACGGCAGCGGTCGAAGAGATTCGCACGCGCCTCACCGAGAGCGACGCGGCGGTGCTCACCGAGTACCGCGGACTCACCGTCCCCGAGCTCGCGGAGCTGCGCGGGGCGTTGCGCGCCGCCGGTACCGAGTACAAGGTCTTCAAGAACACCCTCGCGCGCCTCGCAGTGGAGTCAGCGGGTCTCGCCGACCTCCTCCCCCTGCTGAACGGGCCGACCGCGATCGCGTTTGTCACCGGCGACGCCGTCATGGCTGCGAAGGCGCTCCGCGACTTCAGCAAGGCGAACCAGTTCCTCGTGATCAAGGGTGGACTGCTCGGTCCCAAGGTGCTCGCACCCGAAGACATCGCCGCACTGGCCGAGGTCGAGCCGCGCGAGGTGCTCCTCGCGAGGCTCGCGGGTGGGTTCCAGGCGCCGCTCGCGAAGGCTGCCAGCTTGTTCCAGGCGTTCACCCGCAACTTCGCCTACGGGCTCAAGGCCTACGTCGAGCAGCGCGTCGAGGGTGGCGAAGCGCTCGAGGTACCGACTGCAGACGAGGCACCGCCAGAGGAGCCCGCCGCGGCAGCGGAAGCACCGGCCCCCGATGCGCAGGTGGCAGCAGCACCCGAAGTGGCTGTGCCGGACGACGCTCCGGAAGCCGCCGCAGAGACCGAGACCGA
>JANOWV010000484.1:0-3333 GCA_031418075.1 Actinomycetes bacterium | reverse complement strand
CGCTGGACGATCGACTCGGTGTACGAGCTGTTCCCGCGGCTGGGGGAGCGACGCCGCCAGATCGCGGGCACCCTCTCGGGCGGGGAGCAGCGGATGGTTTCCCTCGCTCGGGTGCTCGTACACGCACCGAAGCTGCTCATCACCGACGAGCTGTCGCTCGGCCTCGCCCCCGTGATCATCGACGAGGTGTACGAGACGCTCGCGACGATCCGTCAGGCGGGGACGTCGCTGCTCATCGTCGAGCAGCACGTCCGCCAGGCGCTCACGCTCGCCGACGACGTGGTGGTCATGTCGAAGGGCAAGGTGGCGCTGGCGGGGAGCACCAAAGAGCTCGGCGACCTGAGTGATCGCATCCTGCCTGCGGTGCACGGCGAGATCACACCCGCCTGATCCGCGGCTCGGCGAGCTCGATTGTGCGGGCTCGCTCGACGGCTCGACACGCGAGCGGGGCCGCCCCCGTGGGAGCGGCCCCGTCTGCTCGCAGTGCGTGTGTGCGGTGCCCGACTACGCCAGTTCGTTGAGGACGATGTCGGAGCACGGACCGGCTTCGAGGACGGTCGGGTCACCGAGCGCCTGCAGGTTGCACAGCGTGAGCCCGGTCACCTTCCACGTCTTGCCCTCGAGGATCGCCGCTCCCGGGGGCGCCAGGCCCTCGGCGCGAGTCCCGCCCAGCACGAGGGTGAAGACCACGCTGGCCTTCTTCTTGCCGTCGCATGTGACCTCGTCGACGTCGACGTTCGTCGTCGATGCGGCACCGGAGTTCGCGGCTGCGCTCGCTTCGAACGTAGCGATGAGGTCGGCGTCGGCCTTGGTGCCGCTCAGGTACTGGATGTACGGCTCCTTGTCGGACGGCTCGGGGTACGTCGCTCCGTCGAGGAAGTGTGCGTACGCGAGCTCGATTGCCGCGATGGCCTTCTTCTTCGTTTTGCCGGCGCAGAGCGGCGCCTTCGCCTTCTTCTTGGCGGCGTCTGCCGCACCGGCCGGTCCCGCGATCCCGACTGCAAGTGACGCTGCAGTCAGGACGGCGATGATCAGCGCGCCTGCTCGTTTCCGCATGGTCCCCCCTGGTGATGTTCGTATATGACGATGGTGTCAGGAATATAACGCCCTACTGGCGTGGTGGGTAGTCAGCCCTGCGGCGGATCTGACGCCCCGTCAGATCGCCCGGTCAGCGCCGCGCGGGTCACGGCGGCCATCACGTCGAGCGCGGCTGCCCGGCTGGTCTCCAGCTGCTGGGACTCGATGTAGTAGCTGGTGCGCTCGATCATCGAGACGAGCGCGAACGCGGTGATGCCGGCATCGAGATCGGGCGCGGCGTCGCGCACCCGCATCGCCATCTGCCGGGAGAACTCGGTGACGAGGTCGTCGCCGATGCGGCCCAGGTCGGTGTCGCCGATCTCGGCCTCGGTCCAGGTCCGGATGAACGCGCCGTGACGGCCGTAGAGGTCGCCGAATCGGCCGAGCCAGACGCGCATCGCGCCGGCGTCACTCGCGCGGTCGGTCGAATCGGTCCCACCCACTGCAAAGGGAGCCCGTTCTCCAGCGAGGGGAGGGAGCTCGCGGGCGAGGTCAGCCATCTCCGCGGCCACGTCGAGCGCGAGGGCGCGGAACAGGTCCTCCTTGGAGGAGAAGTACAGGTAGAAGGTGCCGTGCGACGTCTTGGCCGCCTTCACGATGTCGTCGACGCGCGCCGCGTGGTAGCCCCGAGCCGCGAACACCACGGCGCCGGCATCGAGGAGGGCGGCAAGGGTGCGCTTCCCTCGCGCGCGGAGCTCGCGCCCTTGAACGGGTGTCCCGCCCGGATCGCGAAGGGCGGGCTCGGTTGGCATCCGGGGGAGGCTAGGAGGGGCTGACGCTCGTGTCACCTTTCGGCCGGTCGCGCTACGCTCCCTCGCCATGACCGCACCCAGCTACGACTCGCTCGACGTCGGCACCGAGGCGCCTCCGCTCGTGGTCGAGAACCTCACCCGGACGAACTTCGTCCGCTATGCCGGGGCGTCGGGCGACTTCAACCCGATGCACCACGACGACACCATCGCCACCCAGGTCGGCAACCCCTCGGTCTTCGGCCACGGGATGCTCACGGCCGGGCTGATGGCGCGTGTGGTGAAGGACTGGTTCGGACCCGAGGCCATGCGTCGGTTCCAGGTGCGCTTCTCCAAGCAGGTCTGGCCCGGCGACACGATCACGTTCGCGGCCAAGGTCACGGGCAAGCGCGAGGAGGACGGTGCCAAGCTCGCCGACCTCGAGTGCACCGCGACCAACCAGGACGGCGTCGAGGTGCTCTCCGGCTCCGCGACCGCCGTCTGCGGCTGAGGGCCCGCGTGGGACTCCTCGACGGTCGCGTCGCGGTCGTCACCGGCTCGGGCCGCGGCATCGGACGCGAGTTCGCGCTCTGCCTCGCACGCGAGGGCGCCAAGCTGGTCGTGAACGACGTCGGGGTGAGCCTCGATGGACAGGGGACCGAAGAGGACCCGGCCGTCCAGGTGTGCCAGGAGATCGAGGGATTCGGTGGCGAGGCGGTCCCGAGCTACGGGTCGGTCATCGACTTCGAAGCCGCCGAGGGCATCGTGCAGACCGCGGTTGATGCCTTTGGCACGGTCGACATCCTCGTGAACAACGCTGGGATCGTGCGGGATCGCACCCTCGTGAAGATGACCGAGGCCGACTTCGACGACGTGATCGCGGTGCACATGAAGGGTGCGTTCAACTGCGCCCGACATGCAGCGCCGATCATGAAGGAACGCGGGTACGGCCGCATCATCAACATCACCTCGTCGGCCGGGTTGCGGGGCAACTTCGGCCAGACGAACTACGGCGGCGCCAAGGCCGCGCTCATGGGCATGACGTTCGTGTGGGCCCTGGAGCTCGGGAAGTCGGGGATCACCGTGAACGCCGTCGCGCCGGCCGGCGCCACCCGCATGACGGCCGCCCTCTTCGAGCGCTCGGGCACCGCACCACCGCCCGAGCAGGACCCATCGCTGAACGCACCGTTGGTGGCATTCCTCGCGTCGGAGCGGGCTGCGCACGTGAACGGCCAGATCCTCGGACGCAGCGACTACGCCTACACGCTCTTCCAGCACCCGAAGCAGATCGCCTGGATGTGGCGCGAAGGCGGCTGGACGCCGGACCTCGTTGCCGAGCACTTCGACACCACGCTCGGCCAGCAGCTGCAGACCGTCGGCATGGTGATGCCCGGCGGCATGGAGCGTTCGACCGACAAGAAGTAGGCGCGCTGCCGTGGGTCGGTATCGCCTGGGTGTCGTCGACGTGGTGTTCGGGCCCGAGCCGGTTGAGCGTCGAGCCGAGCACGCCGCCGAGCTCGGGTTCGAG
>JANOWV010000483.1:0-6954 GCA_031418075.1 Actinomycetes bacterium | reverse complement strand
AGCGTGACGTCGCCGAGGTCGAGCACCTCGGCGTCGGGCGGCACCGAGGTCGGTTGCACCTCGGTGATCTGCCCGTGCTCGGTGAGCACCTCGGCGCTCGCGACGTACTCGCCGGTCGTGATGTCGAGCAGGCGAGCGGCGCGCAGGAGCACGGGAGGCGCCGGAGTGCGCGGACGCGCCATGTGCGCTCTTTCGATCGAGGCCCCCGAACGGGGGCGAGTGGATATGGGACTCTCGAAGTCGGAGAGGTACGTTACCCTCGCACTTCGCCCGACCGCACGCGGGGAACCGACGATGCAGCACGACCACGAGTACCACGCGCTGGAGATCCTCGACGTCGTCGACGAGACCGCCGACACGCGCTCGTTCGTGCTCGGCGTCCCGGCCGAGCTCGTCGAAGCGTTCGGGTACGTCGCCGGCCAGTTCTGCACGTTCCGGGCCGTCATCGACGGCGCGCCGGTCGTGCGCTGCTACTCGATGTCGAGCGCGCCCGAGACCGGCGACCCACTCACCACCACGGTGAAGCGCGTCCCAGAAGGCGTGATGTCGAACTGGATGATCGACACGCTCGCCCCGGGCGCCACGATCGAGGCGATGCGGCCTGCGGGCCTGTTCGTGCTCCATCCCACAGAGGTGCCCATCGTCGCCTTTGCCGGCGGGAGCGGGATCACCCCGGTGCTCTCGATCGTGAAAAGCGCGTTGGCAACCACCGATCGCGAGATCGTGCTCGTGTATGCGAACCGCGACGCCGCATCGGTGATCTTCGCCTCCGAGCTCAACCGTTTGGAAGCTGCATCCGGTGGCCGCCTCATCGTCCATCACCATCTCGACGACGAGCGCGGATTCCTCGATGCGCCGGCCTGCGCCGAGCTGGTCGGCGATCGGGCGGACGCGCAGTGCTACGTCTGCGGCCCGGGGCCGTACATGGACACCGTCGAAGCCGGCCTGGCGCTGCAAGGCATCGAGCCGTCGCAGCTGTTCATCGAGCGGTTCGTCGTCCCCGGCGATGGGCCCGTTCCCGTCGAGAGCTCCCAGCCCGAGTCGTTGGTGGTGCGGATCGGCGGACGGAAGCACACGATCGCCTACAACGCGGGCGACACGATCCTCGACACGACTCGGCGCGCCGACCTCGGCGCGCCGTTCTCGTGCGAGTCCGGGAGCTGCGCCACCTGCATGGCGCATCTCGACGTCGGCGCCGCAACGATGCGCGTCAACAATGCCCTGAACGCCGAGGAGGTCGAGGAGGGTTGGGTCCTCACCTGCCAGGCGATCCCGACCAGCAGCGAGATCGTCGTCGACTACGACGCGTGAGCCTTCGGTACCGCCGGTACTGTTCGCATCGCATTCCGAGGGGAGCAACACATGCAACGTGTGGCAGTGGTCACTGGCGCCGCGTCGGGGATGGGGCTCGTGACTGCCCAGCAGCTCGCCGCCCGCGGCGACCGGGTCGCCCTGTTCGACATCAACGGCGACGCGGTCGAGCAGGCCGCCGCGGACCTCCGGACCACAGGGGCGCAGGCCATCGGGTGCGCGGTCGACGTTGCCGACCGGGCGTCGGTCGACGCGGGTCTCGCAACGGCGCGTGCCGAGTTCGGCCCCGTCGAGATCATCGTCACGAGCGCCGGGATCGCGCCCTTCGAGACGTTCACCGACATCACGCTCGAGTCGTGGAAACGGGTGATGGAAGTCAACCTCACCGGCACGTTCCACTGCCTGCAGGCCGTGATCCCCGACATGGTCGCGGGCGGCTGGGGTCGGATCGTCACGATCTCGTCGTCGAGCGCGCAACAGGGCGCGCCCCGGATGGCGCACTACGCGGCGAGCAAGGGTGGCGTCATCGCCCTGACGCGTGCGCTCGCACGCGAGTACGGACGGTCAGGGATCACGGCGAACACGGTCCCGCCGTCGAGCATCGACACGCCGATGCAGCGACACTCGCAGGAGATCGGCGACCTTCCGGGGACCGACTTCCTCGAGAAGCGAGTCCCGGTTGGCCGGGTGGGCCAGGCGGAAGACGTCGCGGCTGCCTGTGTCTTCCTGTGCAGCGAGGAAGCCGGGTTCATCACAGGCCAGGTGATCGGCGTGAACGGTGGCACCGTCCCATGAGCGCCGGGACTCCCCGGGTTGCGCCGATCCCACGCGAGGGCTGGGACGACGACGTCCGGGCCGCGCTCGTGGCCGGGTTCGGTCCCGATGCGGCCGAGCGGTTGTGCTCCGACGATCCGGACGCGCCTCCATTGGCGAACGTCCTCGCGACGTTGGTGCATCACCCGGCGCTCGCCGGACCGTGGCTCGCGTACAACAGCGTGCTGCTCGGATCGCCCACGCTGGATCCGCGACTCCGCGAGCTGATGGTGCTGCGGGTCGCGTGGCGGTCGCGGTCGCGCTACGAGTGGGTGCAGCACGTGAAGCTCGCGCTCCGAGTCGGCGTCTCGATCGAGGAGGTCGACACCATCGCAGGCCGGGGCGATGGCGTGGCATGGTCCCCGCTGGAGGCCGCCGCCCTGGCCGCGACCGACGAGCTCCTCGCCGGCCACCGCGTCCTCGATGCCACGTGGGCCGTGCTCGCCGCGCACCTCGACGAGCGCCAGCTCGTGGAGCTCCTGTTCGTCGTCGGGACCTACTCGTGCCTGGCCATGGTGTTCAACAGTCTCGGGATCGAGCTCGACCCGGGCCTCGACGACGTCCCGGCCCCGGCGATGCCGGACGTGACCGGCTAATCCCGTTCGCATCGGGCGTAAAGCAGGTTCTCGAAAAGTTGCACTGGTACCGTTGCTCAGGTGAAACCGGATTCTGAGGCTGCCGCCACGGGCGTTCCCACCGAGAGCGACGGTGCCGTTGCGGAGCCCGAATGGCGCCAACGGGCGGTGTCCCGGAGCCTCACCGCGGCGAAGTCGCGGGCCGAGCTACGCATCCAACGTTTCCTCGACGCCGCCTTCGAGCTCATCGACGAGAAGGGATCGGCCGACTTCACCATCCAGGAGGTGATCGACCGCTCGGAGCAGTCGCTGCGCGGCTTCTACCAGTACTTCGACGGCAAGGACGAGCTGTTCCTGGCCTTGTTCGAGGAGTCGATCCGCGAGTCCACCGATGACCTCCAGAAAGTGGTCGCCGCCGAGTCCGAGCCGCTCGCCCGGCTGCGGGCGTTCGCGATCCGGCTGCACGAGTGGTGCGATCCCGAAGAGCACAAGCGGGGGACCCACAACCGGCGACCGATCTCGGAGTTCATGCTCCAGCTCGCGGTGAGCCATCCCGATCGGGTCACCGCCACGATGGCGCCGCTCGCGCGTCAGATGCTCGAGCTGGTGGAGGCGGCGGTCGCAGACGGCGCGATCACTGTCGACGATCCGAGGCGCGCCGCCGCGCTGGTCCAGCAGACCGTCATGTTCAGCTGGTTCGGGAACCGCATCGTGCAGGATCCCAGACTGCGTGTGTCTTCTCAGGACATCTGGGCGTTCTGCCTGCGCGGCCTCCGCGGCTGAGCTGGTCCCGTCCTCGTTGCATCGGGCCGGCCACGTCAGCCGTTGCGCAGCTCGTCGCGCAGGACGAATTTTCGGATCTTCCCCGACGGGGTGCGCGGGAAGTCGTCGACGATCCGCACCTCCTCGACCCACTTCTGCTTGGGGAGCCCCGCACTGTCGAGGTGCGCCTGCACCGCGGGGAGGTCGGCGGTGTCGGCGTCGGGACGGAGGCGGATCACGGCGAGCGCGTGCTCGCCCATGCGCGCATCGGGTGCCGCGACGACGGCGCACTCGGCGATCGCGGGCATGGTCATCAGCGCCTCTTCGATCTCCGCCGCGGAGATGTTCGCCCCCCCGCGGATGATGATGTCGCTCACCCGATCGGTGATGGTGAGATAACCGTCGTCGTCGAGGATGCCGACGTCGCCGGTGCGATACCAACCGTCGGCGGTGAAAGCCCGAGCGGTCATGGCCGGGTCGGTAT
Organism: Actinomycetes bacterium; assembly: GCA_031418075.1. Lineage (GTDB taxonomy): Bacteria > Actinomycetota > Acidimicrobiia > IMCC26256 > PALSA-555 > DASUAO01. The sequence goes on along the minus strand of JANOWV010000483.1, from coordinate 3,009 downwards.
ATCCCGCGAACAGGTCCGGGCCGCGCGACAGGATCTCGCCCGGCACCCCCGGATCGACCTCCCGGTCGCTGTCGCCGTCGACGTCGACGAGGCGGATCTCGACCCCTTCCATCGGATGGCCGTCGGTGCGATTGCGCTTCTCGCGCGGCTCGTAGGTGTGACACCCGGTGATCGACGGCTGCTCGGTCGAGCCGTAGGAGCGGAACACCGTAATTCCGAGCGCTTCGGCCCGCTCGGTGACCGCCACGGGGATGGGGGCGCCGCCGAGGCCGACGTTCCCGATGCGGGCGGCGTGCTCGGGCCCGAACCCGGGTGCATCGAGGAGGCTCGTGAGGAAGATGGTCGCCCCCGCCCCGGACGAGACATCGGCTTCGAGGATGATCCGCAATGCCTCGACCGGGTTCCACTGGTCGGTCAGGTGGATGTCGTGGTGCCGGTAGACCGGGAGCAGGAACGAGGCGAGCATCCCGGTCATGTGCGCGACCGGCGACGCGTTCAAGATCGGGCGGGCGTCGGGAGCCAGCACCGCGAGCTGCGGGATCTCGAAGAGCAATGACCGATGGGTGTGCACGACACCCTTGGGATCAGCCGTCGTGCCCGACGTGTATCCGACCATCGCGGGCAGGTCAGGGTCGATGTCGACCTCGGCGGTGAACGGCTCGGCATCGCACAGGTCCGTGAACGCGACGGCACCGGGGATCTCGGCTCCTGGCGTATCGCTGCGGATCACGATCACATGCTCGAGTACGTCAAGGCCGGTCCGGAACTCGGTGAGGTTGGCGGCGTGGTCCACATGACCGAAACGTTCGACCGTCACGAGCGCTCGCGCACCCGACTGTCGGAGGATGAACTCGACCTCGCGGGCCCCGTAGAAGTGGACGATCGGGACCATCACCGCGCCGAGGCGGAAGCCGGCCATGATCACGGTCACCGACTCGGCCCAGTTCGGTACCTGGTACGCGACGACGTCGCCGGTGCGGATCCCGAGTCGCTGGAGCGAGGTCGCCAGCCGCAGCGACTGCGCGTAGAGATCGCCGATGGTGCCGACGTAGGGATGCGTCTCCGACCAGACCCGGAACGTCAGGTCCGGAGTCTTCGAGATCTCGCGCTCGAGGAACGATGCGAACGTCTCATCGGTCCACCATCCCTCGGCCACGTACCGTTCGCGCAGTTCGGTCGGCACCTCGCGGAGATCCCACATCGCCTGAGTATGCATCGTGCGTCGGCGCCGCTGTCGAGGAGCCAGGCGCCGCGCTGTGCGCAGTCAGGTGGCTCGTCGGCGGGTCGACTCCGAGACACGACCGAACAGCTTGGTCAGCGCTCGGTAGTGCAGGTTGGTGGACGGCCACTGCGTCACCACCTTCCCGGTCGGCGACGTGAAGTAGTTCTTGCTCATCGTCCACGACGTGCCTTCCATCCGCGCCTGGAGCCAGCGGTGCCATCGCGCTTCGAACCTCGGCTTCACCTCGATCGCGGTGACGCGCGCGCGACGCATCCGCTCCACGGCCCGAACTGCGAACTCCGCCTGGCTCTCGAGCATGGTCACGATCTCGCCGCCGTTGGTGCCCGGCCCGTAGAGCATGAAGAAGTTGGGGAACCCCGGCATCGTGATGCCGAGGTACGCGTGTGGTTCGTCGGCCCAGTGCTCCTGGAGGGTCCGGCCATCGCGGCCGACCACTCGTAACCGAGCCAGGTAGTCGGCCGGTTGGAACCCCGTGGCCATGACGATCACGTCGACCGCGCGCTCCACGCCGTCGGCATCGACGACGCCCGTCGGGGTCACCGACGCAACCGCGCGGGGGATGAGGTGCACGTTCGCCTGCTTGAGCGCGGGGTAGAAGGTGCTCGCGAAGACGGGCCGCTTGCCCGGGTACGGATACTTCGGGGTGACGGCTTCGCGCAGGTCGGGCCGGTCGGCGAACTGGCGCTCGATGTAGCGGAGACAGAACTGCCGGCGGGTCTCGTTGACCTTGGTCCCGGGCCGGTAGAGGTTCCCTCGCCGCAGGCTCTTCTCGAGCACCAGCTTCTGACGCCACCGCTCCCACCGGCGGCGCCAACGTCGGGCGAGCTTGGCCCGCTCGGCGTCACTCAAGTCGCGTTCGCCCTTGGGCATGACCCATCCCGGCTCGCGCTGGAACAGGAACAGCTCCTGGACGAGCGGCTGGATGGCCGGCACGACCTGGGTTGCCGACGAACCGGTGCCGACCACCGCGACGACCTTGTCGGTGAGGTCGTGCTCGTGCTCCCACCGCGCGGTGTGGAACGCGGGGCCGGTGAAGTCGGCAAGCCCCGGCCAGTCGGGGTAGCGGGGCACGTTGAGGAAGCCGACAGCGCTGATCAGCACGTGACACTCGATGGTGCGGCATTCGTCGGTCTGGTCGTCGCCGGTTTGGCCGTCGCGAAGACGGATCGTCCAGATGTGCCGGTCGTCGGCCCACGTCGCCGACTCGACCGTGACGCCCAGCTCCAGGTGCGCCCTCAGGCCGTGCTAATCGACGGTCTCCTCGAGGTAGCGCTGCAGCTCGGGCTGGCGCGCGTGCGTCCGGGACCAGTCGTGCGACTTGAACGAGAAGCAGTAGAGGTGCGAACCCACGTCGACCTCGGCGCCGGGATACGTGTTGTCCCACCACGTTCCGCCGATGCCGGGCGACGACTCGTAGATCGTGAACGTCTCGATGCCGGCTTGTCGCAGGTTGACGGCGGCCGCGATCCCTCCGAACCCGGCGCCCACCACGATGACCCTCGGGGTTCCGGCCGGACCGAACAGCGCCTCGGCGGTCGGCTTCACGCGCCCTCGATCGCCGCTACGCGCCGTCGCGTTGGAGGAGCAGCGCGCTCGACGGCGTGCCGCCCCCGGAGGTGACGACCGCGGTCTTCGCGTTCGCGACCTGGCGTTCGCCGGCGTCGTGGCGCAGCTGGGCGATCGCCTCGTAGAGGAAGCCGAACCCGTGCGTCCGACCCTCGGAGAGCTGGCCGCCGTGTGGGTTGACCGGGAGGTCGCCGTCGAGC
>JANOWV010000482.1:0-4593 GCA_031418075.1 Actinomycetes bacterium | reverse complement strand
CCCCGGCGGCCGAGGCGGCCCACGCACTCCCGAGCGCGACCTCGACATCCCAGACGGCGAACGCGCCAATCGATGCCTGGGCTTCGTCACTCAGCGTCGCCGCGGCAGCGGCGTCACCGAGCTGGCCGGCCGCCTGCGCGGCGACCCCGAGGCACCACGCGAGGATGCGACCCGCGTCCTGGCGCCGGAGCTGTGCGCCAGATTCGGCACAGAGCTTCCGCGCCGTGCGCACCTGACCGCGAGCGAGCGCGGCTCGGCCCCGCAGGAAGGACCAGATCCCGCGGAAGTCGTCGACCCGACGCTGCGCCGAGAGATCGAGCAGGAGCTGGGTGAGCTCCTCCATCTCACGCGCCCGGCCGCCGAGCAGGAGGCCGAGACATTGTCCGATGACGATGCCTCCCGAGGCGGTCGGCAGCTCGTCGCTGAGCCGCAGTGCGAGCGCCGTGGCTCCTTCGGCCCGGGTCACCGCCGAGTCGGGTGCGCCGCAGAGCGCTTGGGCCACGATGGCGTTGGCTACGGCGCGCGCGCGCGCTCGCTCGCCGACAGTCGGATCCGCGAGGATCTCCTCCGCGAGGACGAGGGATGCGGGCGCGTCGCCGGTCATCTGCAGGACGCTGGACCGGTGCGCGGCCACCTCGGCGCGTGGACCCGGATCGGCGAGCACCGACTCGGTCTGCTCCAGCACCGCGACGGCGGCTGCGGCGTCGTCGAGGCCCCACAGGAGGGCCGACGCGCGACAGCAGGCCGCCTGGGCCCGAACGCTCTCGTTGGCCTCGCTGAGGTCGACAGCCGCGTTGACACTGAGGGACTCCTCGAATCGCCCCTGCCAGTACAGCGCTTCGGCGAGGTGGACGTAGGCGACGGGACCGGCACCGGCCTCGGCCGCGGCGCGGGCCAGGCGCTCCGCCAGCGGCTGGTCGAAGAGCGTGATCGCGAGTCGCGCGGCCCGAACCTGGAGGTCGAGATCGGTCTCGACACCACCGTCGAGCTGCATCGTCGCGAGGCGGAGCAGGTCGCCGCTACGCCGCCCGCCATGCGCGCCGAGCGACTCCGCGAGGCGTCGACTCAACACCTGTCGACGAAGAGGGTCGAGGCGTGCGCCGAGCACTTCGGCGAACAGCGGGTGGGCGAGGCGCGCCTCGGTCCGCCGTCGATCCCGGGACACCGTCACGACGCCGGTCGCGACCGCACGATCGAGGACGTCCCTTCCACAGAGGTACGCCGCGACGTAGGTGCTCATTGGCTCCCCGAGGGCGAGGAGCTCGAGGAGCTCCCGTTCGGCGCCGCTCACGCCGGCGATGCGCTCCTCGACGACGTCGACGACGCGTGGGCTGGCGACGAATCGCCCTGACCAGGTCCACACACCGTCGAGGCAGGCGAGCTCACCGCGATCCCTCCCGGCTCGCGTCAGCTCTTGGAGGAAGAGCGGATTCCCGCCCGTCGCGTGCCACAGCCGCTGCCCGGTCGATCGATCGACCGGTCCACCGAGCACTGCTTCGACGAGTCCTTCGATGTCACCGCGAGCCAGTGGTTGCACCTCGATCACGACCGCGTCGTTGTCCGCGCACGCGACGACGATCGCCGACGCGACCTCCTCGCCCGTGCGGCTGGTGGCGACCACCACCGCCTTCGGACTCTCGATCAGGCGGGCGACGACCGCAGTCGACGCCGGATCGAGCAGATGCACATCATCGACGGCAACGACGAGCGGCTGGTCCTCCGACGCGTCGCGGACGACCTCCTCGAACGCCCACTCCGGCGCGCCGACGCCTCCCGACGGGACCGCTCCGACGGGCAACAGATGCGCGACGGCGCCGAGTGGCACGCTCGCGAGCGCCTTGGTCGCCGCGAGCCGGGCCGTGGGCGTGCCCGCTCGTCGCGTATCGGCGAGGAATCCCCTGACGAGTGCCGACTTCCCCACCCCGGCCGCGCCTCGGACCACGACGCCGACGCCGTCGGCAACGGTCCGGGCCAACAGCCCGAGCTCCTCGGCCCGCCCGACCAGGTGTTCGACCTCGCCCACGCCGCAAGCCTAGGGAATGCTCTCGCGGGAGACGCCGGACCTGGCTGGACTCGCAGTCCGCTGATCGCACGCCTACGGTGCGCCCTCATGGCTCGAGGCGCGACCAGATGAAGGGCCGTATCCCCCCCGTACGCCATTCCGGTTGCCATCACTCGGCGATCTGCACCCGCGACTGGGACGCCTCGATGCGCTTCTGGACCGACGGCATGGGTCTGGTGCAACTGTTCGAGGGCACCATGCCCGGACCGTGGGCGGCGTTGTTCGCCGCGTCGGGCGACGCGTTGCGCTCCGTCTTCCTGCACGACCCGATCGTCGACGACGCAGGGATCGTCGAGCTGGTCGAGTTCCCGACCGGGATCGACGACGGCACGCCGGTCGATCGACCGGCGGTCGGGTTCTTCCTGCTCTCGTTCTACGTCGACGTCGACGTCGTGCTCGACCGGCTCGCAGCGATCGGGATGGGCGGCGCTCCCCGCCGGGTCGAGCTCCCCGCTCCTGACGGTCCCGTCGCGATGGCGGTCGTCCGCGACCCGAACGGCGTCCTGGTGGAGCTGATCGGCATGCCGCAGTAGCGATCGAGTGCGAGCGCAGCTACGTCACGTCGTGATGGGGGGCGTCGTGGTCGGGCGTGTCGCACCCGTGGCACTCCAGCTCGAGCGTGACGTGCTCGATCCCGAAGCGCGCCGCCAGCATCATCTTCAGCGCGTCCCCCCGCTCCTGCGCCTCGTGCAGGGTGCCGGCATCAGCGAGGACGATGTGCGCCGAGAGGGCCGGCAGGTCCGACCCGATCTCCCAGACGTGGAGGTGGTGCACCGCTTCCACGTCGGCGCCGGCCACGAGCGCCGCCTCCACCTCCTCGACGTCGACGTGGCGCGGGACGCCCTCCAACAGCACGTTCACGGCATCGCGGAGCAATCCCCATGCCGCCCAGGCCACCAACACGCCGATCAGGATCGACATCGTCGGGTCGAGCCAGTCGGCGCCGAATGCGAGCACACCGATCCCTGCGACCATCACCCCGACGGAACCGGCGGCGTCGGAGAGCATGTGGACGAGTGCCCCCCGCAGGTTCAGGTCTCGTCCCGGGGCGCGCGCCAGCATCCACGCACTGCCCAGGTTGATCAGGAGCCCGATCGTGGCGACGACGAGGATCCCGACGCCTCCCACATCGTGCGGGTCGCCGATGCGTCGCGACGCCTCGTAGAAGATCCACAGCGAGGTGACCAGGATCAGCACGCCGTTGGCGAGACCGCCGAGGGCCTCGGCTCGCCGCATGCCGTAGGTCCGACGCGCCGATGCAGGACGGAGCATCAACGACTGCGCGACGAGGGCGATGGCCAGGCCGGCGACGTCGGTCGCCATGTGCGCGGCGTCGGCGAGCAGCGCGAGGGAGTCGAACGCGATCCCGCCGACGACCTCCACCACCATGAAGCCCGCATTGAGGACGAGGGCCACCAGGAGTGCGCGCCGCACGAGCACGCCGTCCTGGGCACCCTGAGATCCATGGTCGTGCATCATCAGCAGTCTCGCTGATCACGGGCATGTCGGGGAAGAACATCGACTAGGAAGTGGAGATGGAGCAGTTCCCCGAAGACTTCCAGCGTGCCATCGCCGTCGTCGCGCACCCCGACGACCTCGAGTACGGGCTCGCGAGCGCGGTCGCCCGCTGGACCGCACAGGGCAAGACCGTGGTCTACGTCCTCGCCACCAGCGGGGAGGCCGGCATCGACGCCATGGCACCCGAGCAGGCCGGACCGCTCCGTGAGGAGGAGGAACGACGCGGTGCCGCGGTCGTCGGGGTCGCCGACGTCGAGTTCCTCGGCCATCCCGATGGCGCCGTGGAGCACTCGATGGCGCTGCGACGCGACCTCTGTGCTGCGTACCGGCGCCACCGGCCCGACGTCGTGCTGACGATGAATTTCGACTTGACGTGGGGCGAGGGTGGCAGCGTCAACCACCTCGACCACCGCATCGTCGGGCTCGCGGCGATCGATGCGTGTCGAGATGCAGGGAACCGGTGGCTCTTCCCCGAGCAAGGTGATCCGTGGCAAGGAATCGACGCTGCGTACGTCGCCTCGATGGACCCGGCGACGCACTACGTAGACGTGGGCGACAGCCTCGCGAAGGGCATCGAGTCGCTCGAGCAGCACCGCGCCTACATCGACGGGCTGGGCACCAACTTCGACCCGGGGCGCTTCCTCACCGAGATGGCCGAGTACGGCGGGGCGGTCGCGGGCTGCGAGCGCGCCGTGCTCCTCCAGCGATTCGGCGTCTGACGCCCCAGATCGGACGGCCGGACGCAGACGCCCGGACGCAGACGCCAAGACCCCGAAGAGGCGGTCTCAGGCGTGCGTGGGCACGGCGGACTGCTTCGCCGTGCGAAGGTCGCGCCAGCCGACCATGCGGCCCGCGTCCTCGTCCCACAGCTTGAGGCGCGTCGCCCGCAGCCCGTCCATGAACGTGACCGTCCGGGAGCCGTGGAAGATGACCCCTTGGTCATGCGCCCGCTGGAGGTTGTAGTTCGGGATCTTGGCACTCAGGTGGTGCACGTGGTGCAGGCCGATGTTGCC
>JANOWV010000481.1:0-4593 GCA_031418075.1 Actinomycetes bacterium | reverse complement strand
GGTCCGCACCGTCACCGATTGGACACCAACCCGCGATAGATCGGCCCCGAGCTCGCCCGACACAGGGCGATCAGGATCGGACGAGCCGCGCTAGAGCAGGCCCAGGCCCGAGATGGGCCAGATGCGCACGAAGACGCGTCCGATGATCGTCTCCTCGTCGATGGGACCGAAGACGTGTGAGTCCTGGGAGTTCTCGCGGTTGTCGCCCATCATGAAGACGTGCCCCTTCGGCACGACACACCCGGCGCCACCGTTGGCGGGCGTGCCGCAGCCGGGCGGGACGTCGCTGATCCTCGAGATCGTGCCGGCCGGGAGGTAGGGCTCGTCGAGCCGGCGACCGTCGATCACGATGTGGCCGTCGCCATCGGTGGTGATCGTCTCGCCCGGGAGCGCGATCGCACGCTTGACGAGATCCTTGATCCCCGCCGACTGCGCCGACGGCGGCGCCTCGAACACGATGATGTCGCCGCGGTTCACGTCGTGAAGGTCGTAGGAGAGCTTGTTCACGAGCACACGGTCGCCCACCTTCAGGGTGGGCGTCATCGACTCGGATGGGATGAAGAACGCCTGGAAGAGGAACGACTTGATGACCAACGCGATCACGAGGGCGGCCAGGATCAGCACACCCCACTCGAGAAGGTTGCGCCGGAACCCCTTCGGGCCCGCCGGTCGCGGGCGGCGTGACCGCAACCTTGCTCGGCGCGACGGTGCGTCGACGCCGGGGGCCTCGGGTGGCGACGCGGTGGGCTCGAGCACTCCGGTTGCCTCTGTCGTGTCCATCCCGCTCGGACTGGTGGCCTCGGGATCGGTCACGCTGCAGGCTCCACGAGGCACCATCCTCGCGCGTGCAGCGTGCGACCCTTGCGTCGCGCCACACCGGTCATGCGTCTGCTTCGTCGGGTGATTGGTAGCGGGCGAGCACCCGACGGGCCGCCTGCACGACCATCGCCTGTGCGTCATCCGGTCCGAGGACCTCGACGTCGGGACCGAGGGCCAGGACCAGGCGCTCCAGGAAGGCTGCACCACTCACCGCGAGGACGACCTCGACCCGACCACCGCGGAGGTCCTTCCTCTCCTCGATCGGCACGCTCTCGGCGACCCAGGTCGCGGTGCGTCCGAGCCGCAGTCGGACGCGCAGGTCGTCAGGCAATGGGCGGTACACGAGTCCCCCGCCCTCGACGTCGACATCGATCGAGGGCGGCGCGCTGGGCGCGGCCACGCCGGCACCGGTCTCGCACACGGCACGAACACGGTCGATCCGGAAGAGACGATCGCCCTCGGCTCGGTGGCAGTACGCCGCGAGATACCACGCGCCGAACGCATGGAACACGCGGACCGGATCGACGACACGCGTGGTCATCTCGTCCCGGGCGAACGTGTAGTACTCGATCTCGAGCTGCCGGCCCGCGTCGGCCGCAGCGCGGAGCTGCTCGACGTGATCGGCACCGCCGACGTCGACTGCGATCCCGCCCGTGGCGCCGAGTGTCCGCTCGAGCTTCTCCAGCGCGCGGGCGAGCGGGCCATCGGGATCCGAACCAGGCACCGCGAGGAGCGTCCGTCCGGCCGCCAGCAGTCCCACACCCTCGGCCGGGGTCAGCCGCAGCGGTCGCTGGAAGTACTCCGCGAGACGGATGCTGACCGCGCCGTCGTCGCCGACCCAGACGTCGATGAGCCGGTCTGCGGTGTAGGGCGGCAAGCCGCACATCGGGAGCAGCTCGAGGTCGCGTTCGAGCTCGGACTCCTCGATGTCGAACCGGGTAGCGAGCTCGGCGAGGGTCGCACCGGGGTTCGCGAGGATCCACGGTACGAGCGCCAGCATCCGCTGCAGTCGATCCGACGACCGCTCGCGCCCGCTCATGGTCGACCGGCGATCGCCTCGAGCCACGCGACGAGATCGGCACGCAGATCGGCAGGCTCCAGCACCTCGGCATGTTCGAGAAGTGCGAGGACCCACGTACGGAACGCCGACCGATTCACGACCTGCAGCTCGACGACGACGGACCCGTCGTCCCGGCGTTCGACGACGACCTCGGGCCCGAGCTCGTCGGTGACCCAGGCCGCGCGGGTGGCATCGACGAGGACACGCGCCGCGACGGGCTGCTCCTCACCGAAACGCAACGGGTCGTCACGGACGAACGCCGACGGATCGACGTCGGCAGGCGGTTCGAACGCGCCAGGCGGACCTGCGTCCGGCGGTCCGTCGATCCGGTCGATCCGAAACGATCGGGGGGCATCACGATCGACATCGCGACCGACCACGTACCAGTGCCCGATCCGATGGACCACCCCGTACGGCTCCAGCTGCCGGTCGTCGTCGCGGTATCGGAACGACAGGACGCGCCGACGCGACACCGCGTCGAAGCAGTCGGGCAACGCCGGCGTCACCTCGAGCTGCGCGAGCGGCGGCGCAGCCGCACCTTCGGCGCCGCCGAGCTTCGACAGGCCAGCGTGTGCGGCCCCACCTTCCAGACGCACCGCCGTGACGGCGACATGGAGTGCTCTGCGCTCGTCGTCGGACAGGGCCAGCTCCGGGAGGTAGTAGTCGTCGGGTCGGATGCGATATCCCTGCTCACCTCCGAGTCCGTCGACGGACTCCACGGAGACCGGCACCCCCAGCTCACGCAAGGTCTCCTTGTCGCGCTCGAAGGCCCGCCGACGAGCCGTCTTGTCGTCGGGGTACGACGGCTCGAGCCGATCGGCGAGGTCATCGAGAGTGAGCGGTCGGCGGGTCTCGAGCAATGTCGCGGTGAGGTTGAGGAGTCGCTCGAGCCGTTCGCTCACGGATGCACCTGGATCGAGCGAGCCCGTCGTTGCACGGCCACGACCCCGGCCGCGGCGGCAGCTTCGAAGAGGACCGGGTCGTTGCGTGCCGGTCGACCCATCGACACGATGTCGAGCCCGTGGTCGACGAAACGATCGAGGACACCGATCGGCGCCACGTCGACGAGCTCGTGGCGGACATCGAGGCCGGCCTCGTGGAGGTCGGCCCGCAGTCGCGCCTCCTCGTCGCCTCCGACCGTCGGCACCGGAACGATCACCCGAGAGTGACAGGCGAGCCGCAGTGCGGTCGCGCTGTGGTGCGAGAGCCCGAGGTGGCGTGCTCGAGGGTCCGCGAAGCTGACCCGGAGTGCCGCGATGGGAACACCTCCGAGCGAGGCGGCCGCATCGAGGATCGGGCCGACCTCCATGCCGGAGAACCCCAGCCGCGTGTTCGTCCCCACGATCCCTGGACCCATCGCAACGACGACGACGTCGGCACCTGCAGCGTGACGCGCCACCGCGAGGGCCGAGAAGATCGACACCGCCTCGTAATCGCCACCGAAGGCGTGCCCACACGTGATCGTCGCGTCGACGAGCTGACGCTCGCGCAGCTGGTGGACGAGGTCGGAAAGCGCGATGGGGAGTCCAGCCCCGTCAGTCATCACGTAGACGACCCGTGCGTCGGGCGCGCGTGCTTTCACCGCGACGGCGATCGCCGGGAGCTGGCTGTGCAACGCAGCCGCGACGACGGGTACCCCGTCGACGGACTCGATCTCCGCCAGATGCTCGAGGTGCTCCTCGGTGCTGCCGACATCGGCCTGCAGGCTCGTATAGCGGCCTTTGATGATGTGTCCCGGCCCCTTCTCGCTCCATCCGTCGCGGACGAGGTTCCAATGCACGACGTGCCATCCACCGGTGCCCAGCCCCAGCTCTACCGCGGTGGTGTTCACGACAACCGGATCGCCGACTGCGACCGTTCCCGTGAGCTGGGTCAGCACGTAGGCGCGCGCCGGTCCGTCGCCGAGGTCGACCTCCACGCGCTGGAGTCCGCTGCGCTCCTCGAGAAGCCGCAGCACGGTTCCCGTACGGAAGGAAGGCACGCGCGTCTCCGGATCGGCTCGGCTACAGCGACGCGATGAGCCGCTCGACGCGCTCGTCGCGCGACTTGAACGGGTCCTTGCAGAGCACGGTGCGCTGCGCCTGATCATTGAGCTTCAAGTGCACCCAGTCGACCGTGTAGTCGCGCTTGCGCTCCTTGGCCCGCTTGATGAACGCACCGCGGAGACGGGCGCGCGTGGTCTGTGGCGGCGTGCTCACCGCCGTCTCGATCTCCTCGTCGGTAGCGGTGCGTTCGACCTGACCGCGACGTTCGAGGAGGTAGTAGAGCGAACGCGATCGGGTGACGTCGTGATACGCGAGGTCGACGAGCGCGACCCGCGGATGGGTGAGCGGGAGCTCGTGTCGCTCGCGGTACGCCTCGAGCAGGTGATGCTTGATGACCCAGTCGACTTCGGTCGTGAGCTTCAAGGGGTCGCTCTCGAGGTGGGTCATCACGTGCTCCCACATGTCGAGCGCCCGCTGCTCGAGCGGGCTGAGGCCGTACTTCTTCGCGAACTTCAACGCCCGGTTGAGGTACTCGGACTGGATCTCCACTGCCGAGAGCTCGCGGCCATTCGCGAGACGTACCTTCCGTCGACAGGTCATGTCGTGACTGATCTCGCGGATCGCCCGGATCGGGTTCTCCAACGTGAGGTCGCGCCACGGACTCGGATCCTCCTCGAGGATGCGAAGGATGATCGATGCCGCGCCGACCTTGAGGAAGGTGGCGTACTC
>JANOWV010000480.1:0-3241 GCA_031418075.1 Actinomycetes bacterium | reverse complement strand
GCTCACCCTGGTCGGCGGGCTGCTGATGGGGATCGGCGAGCGTGGGCTCCCCGACATCATCGGGGTCACTAGCGACTTCGCCCAGGACCTCCGCCCGTCGTTCCCATTCCTCCTCCTGTTCGTGCTGTTGGTGTTCTGGCCCAAGTTGCGGGGAAGCCGCTCTGTGAGCGACCCGCTCGCCGGGGTGGATCCGCCGCCGCCGTCGATGGCGCACGAGTACAAGGACGCCGCCCTGCAGCGCACCTCGAGGATCGCTTTCGTCGGGTTCATGGGCGGCTTCCTGCTCGCGATGACCACGATCGTGAGTCCGCTGTGGGTCACGCGGATCACCGACGCGCTCGCGTTGGCAGTGGTGTTCCTCTCGATCACGATCTTCACCGGGCTCGGGGGGCAGATCTCGCTTGCCCAAGCCACGTTCGCGGGCTTCGGCGGGTTCGCGATGGCGAACTTCGCCTCGGAGCTCGACGTGCCCGTGCTGCTGGCCGCGGTCATCGGCGCGGTGGTCGCCGCCGCGTCCGGCGCACTGTTCGTCCTGCTCATCGACGCACTGCCCACCGCGATGGGGCGCCTGCGTGGTCGCGCCGTGGGGCGCCTCTCAGGCCTCTACCTGTCGCTCGCGACCCTTGCGTTCGCGCTCATGGCCGAGAAGGTGATCTTCCGCCGGGAGGAGATCTCCAACGGCGAGTTCGGGATCGACGTGAAACGCCCCAGCTTCGTCACGGGCGATGACTTCATTCAGCACGACCGGAAGTGGTTCCTCGTGGTGTTCGCGATCTTCGCGATCGTCGGCTTCGCGGTAATCCTCATCCGCAAGGGGACGACGGGCCGGTACCTCGCAGCGCTCCGCGGCAGTGAGACCGCGGCGGCATCGATCGGGGTGAACGCGACCTCGTTGCGCATGACGCTGTTCGCCCTCTCGGCCGGGGTCGCCGGGCTCGGCGGCGCGCTCATCGGCATCTCGCAGGGCAAGGTCGAGCCCGTCAACACGTACAACGCACTGTTCGGGGTCGTGTGGGTCGTCCTGGTCGTCACACTCGGGTCCAGGACCGTCGACGGCGCCATCAACGCCGCCCTCGGCTTCATCGTGTTCCAGTGGCTGATCGAAACCCTCGGGTTCCCGCCCACGATCGCGGTCATCGGGTTCGGACTAGGAGCGATCACCTACGCCCGCCATCCCGAAGGCATCGTCGAGTTCCAGACCCGCAAGAGCATCCTCCGGACGATCCGTCAGGGGGCCCTGGCGCGCTACGCGAAGGAGCTCGCAGCAACGGGCCGGATGCCGGCCGGGTTCCGACCCGCGCGCCACGTCGTACTTCCCGTCCTGGCCGGCCCGCTGGGCTACCTCCTGTACCTCCTCGGGCGCAGTGCCATCCAAGGTCACTGGGTGACCGTGCACAGCGCCACCCTGCTCGTGTTCATCGTGCCGAGCCTCGTGTTCGCCCTGGTGTGGATCGTGGTCACCGACGCGCAGTTCCGCCGACTCGGTGGTGTGGCCCGCGGGCCGCTCCTCCTCGCGGCGGGGGCGCTCACGGGCGGGCTCGGCGGCGTGCTGTTCTCGGCTCGCGACTGGCTCCCGCGGGGAAGCCTGCTCGACTGCGTGCTCGTCGGCGTGCCGGCCGGGATCGCCGGGGTTGCGTTCATCCTCCTCCCGCTGCACGTGCAGACCATCGCTCGCGGGCGCGGGTGGCTCACGAGCCCCATGACGTGGCACGACGGACGCGCACCACTCGGCTTCGTGCTCATGGGGGCGTACCTGTTCTTCCGGACTGGGGTGGAGCCGGGATCGGGCGGGGCCAGCCCGATCGATCACGGGTTCCCGCCGGTGGGTTGGCCGGTCTTCTTCGTCGTGTGCCTGTTCGTGATCGCGTGGATCCAGTGGGTCACCGGCGTGCAGAGCGCGGCGAACGAGCTCTCGATCGGGGGCGAGGGCTACGAAGCTCCGGCCGAGCGGGTCCCGCCGACGACGCAAGCCGACGCGACCACGGGTGCGGCGACATGAGCGTGCGGGCGGCCACCGCGCCCGACGGCGCGAGGGGTCGAATGGGACTCCTCGATGCGCGGGGCATCACGAAGCGCTTCGCCGGGATCGTCGCGCTCAACTCCGTCGACCTCGACGTGGCCCACGGCGAGATGGTGGGCCTCATCGGCCCGAACGGCGCCGGCAAGACCACGTTCTTCAACTGCCTGCTCGGCATGTTGCGACCCGATGCCGGGACGGTCCACCTCGACGGCGCCGACGTGAGCAACCTCCCCGACTACAAGCGGGCGCGGATGGGCATCGGCCGGACGTTCCAACGACTCGAGCTCTTCGCGGGCACGACCGTGCGCGACCACTTCCTCGTCACCGAGCGCCGCCGTAACGGCTCGGGGAGCCTCTGGAAGGACCTCCTCAACCGATCCGCGCCTTCCGTGGACGAGAACGACCGAGTCGACCGCATGATCGACCTCCTCAACCTGCACAACGAGGCCGACGAGCCGGTCGAGTCGTTGAGCCTGGGGCGCGGCCGCTTGGTGGAGCTGGGACGTGCGCTGATGTCGCAGCCGAAGCTGCTGCTCCTCGACGAGCCTTCGTCGGGGCTCGACGTGAAGGAGACGGCCGCGCTGGCCGAGCGTCTTCGCACCGTGCAGGCCGAGCACGAGTTCGCGGTCCTGCTCGTGGAGCACGACGTGGAGATGGTGCAGAGCCTCGTGACCCGGCTCTACGTCCTCGACTTCGGGACGATGATCGCGGCGGGGCCCACCGAGGACGTGCTCGGCGACTCGGCCGTCCGCAAGGCCTATCTGGGGGACCTGTGACCGCCACGGCACCCGGCGCGACCGTGCTGCCAGCGGGAGCGGCTCCACTGCTCGAAGTCCGTGACGTCGAGGCCAGCTACGGACCGTTCCGGTCGTTGTTTGGGGTGTCGTTCTCGATCCGAGAAGGGTCCGTGATGGCCCTGCTCGGCTCGAACGGCTCCGGCAAGACCTCCGTCGTGCGCGTCTGCTGCGGTCTTGTCGTCCCCACCACCGGCAAGCTGCTGTACCAGGGCGACGACGTGACCGGGTTGCGGGCCTACCGCCTCGCGCGCCTCGGCATCGTGCACGCCCCCGAAGGTCGGTCGGTCTTCGGCTCGCTGACCGTCGAGGAGAACCTCGCCCTCACGTTCCGGCAGGTCTTCGGACGGCGGGGCGCCCGTCAGTCGCTGGCCACGGCGTACGAGCTGTTCCCGAGGCTGGGGGAGCGCCGCCGCCAGATCGCGGG
>JANOWV010000479.1:0-3220 GCA_031418075.1 Actinomycetes bacterium | reverse complement strand
CGGATCAGGTCGACCGCGAGGTGCAGCATCGTGAGCATCCCGAGCCCGAGCAGGTCGAACTTCACCAGGCCCGCGGCCGCGCAGTCGTCTTTGTCCCATTGGAGTACCGACCGGTCCTCCATGCGGGCCCACTCCACCGGGCAGAACTCCACGAGCGGCCGGTCGGCCATCACCATGCCGCCGGAGTGGATCCCGAGGTGACGGGGATAGTCGAGCACCTGCGTGGCGAGGTCGAGCACGAGGTCGGGTACCGCGGTGCCGGAGTCGCGCACGCCCTGGAGCGCTTCTGAGTTCCGGCCTCCACCCCATCCGGCCCCGGGATCGATCTGCTTGCTGAGCGCATCGGCCTGTCCGGGCGAGAGGCCGGCGACCTTGGCCATCTCGCGCATCGCGGAGCGGGGCCGGTAGGTGATGACGTTGGCGACCTGCGCGGCGCGGTCGCGTCCGTACTTCGCGTAGACGTGCTGGATGACTTCTTCACGGCGCTCGTGCTCGATGTCGAGGTCGATGTCGGGGGGTCCGTCGCGCTCGGGCGAGAGGAAGCGCTCGAACAGCAGGTCGAGCGCAACCGCGTCGGCCTTGGTGACGCCGAGCGCGTAGCAGACCGCGCTGTTCGCGGCGCTGCCCCGCCCCTGGCAGTAGATGTCGGAGCGACGGCAGAAGTCGACGATGTCGATGAGCACGAGGAAGTAGCCGGGGAAGTTGAGCTGCTCGATCACGTCAAGCTCGTAGGCCATCTGTCGTTGCGCCTGCTCGTGCTGCGGGTGCGACTGCGGGTAGCGCACCTGCGCGCCGCGTCGGGTGAGCTCGCGCAACCACGACATGTCGGTGTGGCCCTCCGGCACCTCGAGGTCGGGGAGCTCGGGGGCGGCGAGACGGAGATCGAACGCGCACTCCCGTGCGATCTCCACCGAGCGCTCCACCGCGCCGGGCCATCGTGCGAAGCGTCGTGCCTGCTCCCCCGGCGAGCGCAGGTGCGCGAACCCTGCGGCGGGGAGCCACCCGTCGAGCTCATCGAGCGAGCGTCGGGCCCGTACCGCGGCGAGCGCGGTCGCGAGCGGGCGTTGCTTCGGCGTCGCGTAGTGCACGTTGTTGGTGGCGACGACCTCCACGCCCGCGCGCATCGCGACCCGGGCGAGCGCGTCGTTGCGGTGTCGGTCGAGCGGATCACCGTGGTCCCACAGCTCCACGAGCACCCGCTCGCGCCCGAACGCTGCGACCAGCCCGTCGAGTGCCAGTCGTGCCGCGGCGGGGCCGTCGGTCATCAGCGCTCGCGGCACCGCGCCCTTGCGACATCCCGTGAGCACGAACCACGAGTCGTTGGTGGTGCTCGTTCGGTTCCCGTTGACATGAACCCCCGCACGGGCGCCGTCGGCGAGCCCCGCGAGCGTGAACCGCGGTGCACCTTTCTCTCCTGCCATCTGCCCGGCACTCACCGCGCGGGCGAGGCGGGCGTATCCCTCCACGCCGTCGGCGAGCACCACCAGGTGCTGGTCTGCTCTCTGGTCGCGCTCCCTGCCGTTCGCCGCTCCGCCGCTCTGGTCGCGCTCCCTCGACGAGCCGGATACCCGCTCGTCGCCCGCCAGGCCGTTCGCCGCTCCGCCGCTCTGGTCGCGCTCCCTGCCGTTCGCCGCTCCGGATCCGAGGGTGAGCTCGGCGCCGAACACGGTGGGCAGACCGGCGGCACGGGCGGCCTCGGCGAAGCGGACCACCCCATAGCAGCCGTCGTGATCAGTGACGGCCAGGCCGGCGAGCCCGAGTCGCACGGCTTCGTCGACCAGCTCCTCGGGGTGGCTCGCCCCGTCGAGGAACGAGAAGTTCGTGTGGCAGTGCAGCTCCGCGTACACGTGTGCTCGACCCGACCCGTCCTGATCCGAACTGTCCTGACCCGACCTGACCCGCGTGGGTCAAGGGATCACGACCGTATCGAACATACGTTCGGTCTGGCAAAGGAGCGTCAGCCGCGCGGCAAGGAGCCGCTGGCCTGGGGACGGGTGGGACCCCGACGAGTGCGGCGTCAGCCGGTGAATCGGGGAGCAGCCCCCACCGGGGCCGGCGCCGCGGTCGTGACCGGCGTCCCACCCGTGCCCGCGGGCAGCGATGTGCACCCCGTCGGTCGGGTGATCGTGTCCTGATTCAACGTCACGGCGCCGCCGCCACCAGCGGCGTTGGCCGCGAGCAGGCGGCCGATCACCGTGGCCCCGGTGTTCACCGAGATGGTCGCCGAAGCCAGGATCGTGCCGACGAAGGAGGTGGTGGAGGCGATGGTCGCCGAGCTACCGACCGTCCAATAGACGTTGCACGCGAGCTGGGCCGCGGTCACGCCGGGCGGGAGGTTGCTGAACGCCACCGTGCTCGCCGAGGAGGTGATGAGGGTGGACGACGCCTGGAAGATCCAGACGGCATTCGGATCGCCCTGCGCGTTGAGCGTCACCGTCCCGCTGAGGTTGGTCGCGCCGGCCCCGAAGCTGTAGAGCCCGGAGACCAGGTTCTGTCCCGCGAGGTCGACGGCCAGCGGCGTCGCTCCAGGGAGCGCCGAGGTGTGGTTGAACGCCGTGCGCGCATCGTTCTCCACGGTCGTCATCAGCCCGGCGTTCTGGGTGTGACACAGGATCGCAGGGTCGGCATCGATCGAAAAGATCACCGATGGCGACACGATGTCGGCGCACGTGAACCCCGTGTAGAGCGTGCCGGCAGCCGGGCTCAAGCCGAGATCGCCGGTGATCGTCGACGTCGGGACGTTCGAGACCCCGGTTCCGGCGCGGATCGCGAAATTGGTGGCGGTCCCCAGCCCTACCGGTGTGGGTGCCGCACTCGCGGTGCCTCCGCCCACGAATGTGGACGCGACCAGCGTGAGGACGACGAGCAAAGTGCGCCCAGCGAGGGGTTTGGTGCTGCGGAAGCGCTGCAAGAGGGTGGCCACCAACGTCGACTTGAACCCCACCAGATTGAGCGCTTCTCAGGGTCGCCAGCGGGGCCAGGGTCGACCGAGAGGTACGGCCACCATAGCCGGTGCGGCATCTCCTGACTGCCCGTGCCTTCGACCCGGCGCGGAGGAACGCGGCGCCGCCCGCGGGCTCGCGTCGCTCAGGGTGCGGGTCCGTCGCGGGCCTGGCCGTCGGCAGTTCGTCGGTCGGCTAGGAGGTCGTCGCGGTGGATGAGGGTGAGGCCGTCGGGGTGTTCGGCGTCGCCGATGAGTCGGTAGGGGCCGTGGGGTTCG
>JANOWV010000478.1:0-6551 GCA_031418075.1 Actinomycetes bacterium | reverse complement strand
TCGGCCCGGACCTCGGCCTCGCGGCCGGCACCTCGGATCTCGCGCTCGTCGCCGACTTCGAGGATGCGCAGGGCTGGCAGCGCTACCAGGACCATCCGGAGCACCAACGGGTGGTCGTCGAGCACGTCCGCCCGATCCTTGCCACCCGCGCTGCGGTGCAGTTCGCGCTGTAGCGCCGGGGAGCTCCGGGCTTCTCGGCGCACTGGTCGTTGCCGGGCGACGGCGAACGTGCCGAGAACAGGCGTGCCCTACGCTGCGGCCATGGGAGGACGCGTCCTGACGGTGCCGAACGTGTTGAGCGTCGTGCGCCTGCTGTGCGTCCCGCTGTTCGTGTGGCTGCTGTTCGGCACCGATGAGCGCACGGTCACCTACCTCTTCCTCGGGTTCGTCGGTGGCACCGACTGGGTCGACGGCTTCATCGCCCGCCGTTACCACCAAGAGAGCGATCTCGGGAAGATCCTCGACCCGGTAGCCGACCGGGTGCTCCTGCTCACGGCCACCGTCTGTCTCATGATCGACGGCGCGCTGCCGACCTGGGTCGGGATCGCGATGCTCGTGCGGGAGGGCCTGATCAGCGCGGCCACCCTCGGGCTCGCGCTCGCCGGTGCCCGACGGATCGACGTGACTTTCATCGGCAAGTCCGGTGCCTTCGGTCTGATGATGGCACTCCCGGGGTTCCTGCTCGTCAGCACCCTGCGGCCCGGAATCCTCCACGACACGTTCTCGGTCATCACCTGGACCTTGACCATCGGTGGCCTCGCGTTCAGCTACCTCGCGGCCGCGGGCTACGTACGTCCCGGACTCGAGGCGCTGCGCGCGGGACGGGCCGACCGACGCGCCGCGGTCCCGGATCGCGCAGCATGAAGCCGGATCGCGCAGCATGAAAGCAGTGATCCTCGCGGGCGGGGAGGGCACCCGGCTCCGCCCGCTCACGAGCAACCAGCCGAAGCCGATGATCCCGATCGTGAACCGGCCGATGATGGAGCACATCGTCGAGCTCCTCGCCCGCCATGGCTTCGATGACATCGTCGTCACGGTCGCGTACCTCGCGAACCAGATCCGCAACTACTTCGGTGACGGCAGCGACTTCGGTGTGCGGATGCGCTACGCGACCGAAGAGGTCCCACTCGGGACCGCAGGATCGGTTCGCAACGCGGCCGAGGAGCTCGACGACACGTTCCTCGTGATCTCGGGCGACGTCCTCACCGACATCGATCTCACCGCGTTCGTCGACGCGCACCGCACTCACGACGCCTACGCCTCGATCGCGCTCAAGCGGGTCGAGAACCCACTCGAGTTCGGCATCGTGATCACGAAGCCAGACGGCAGGATCGAGCGGTTCCTCGAGAAGCCGACCTGGGGTCAGGTGTTCTCCGACACCATCAACACCGGCATCTACGTCTGCGAGCCCGAGGTCTTCGACCTCATCCCCGAAGGGGAGGTCGTCGACTTCTCCGGCGACGTCTTCCCGGCCGCGCTCGAGAAAGGGCGCACGCTGCACGGACACGTCGCCGACGGCTACTGGGAGGACGTCGGCACCACGGAGGCCTACCTCCACGCCCACACCGACGTCCTCGACGGCAAGGTCGAGCTCGGGATCGAAGGCTTCCGGGCGGGGGACGGCATCTGGGTCGGGGAGAACGCGGAGGTCGACCCCGCGGCCCGCATCCAGGGTCCCGTCGTCATCGGGGCCAACTGCCGGATCGAACCCGGCGCGCGCATCGACGGCTACACGGTGCTCGGCAACGACGTCGTGGTGAAGGCCGACGCGTTCGTCGAGCGCAGCATCTGCCACGACCACGTGTACATCGGCCGATCCGCCCGCATGCGTGGCGCGACTGTCGGACGTTCGACGGACATCCGGACCTTCGCCCTGCTCGAAGAGGGCGTGGTCCTCGGCGACGAGTGCTTCATCGGTGAGCGCGCGGTCGTCAACACGGGCGTGAAGGTGTACCCGTTCAAGACGGTCGACGACGATGCGGTCGTCACCTCGTCGATCGTCTGGGAGACGAAGGGCGCGCGCACCCTCTTCGGCCGCCGGGGCATCCGCGGCCTGGCGAACGTCGACGTGACGCCCGAGGTCGCGGTCCGGGTCGCGATGGCCTATGCGACGACCCTGAAACGTGGATCGCTGGTGACCACTAGCCGCGACACGAGCCGAGTGGCCCGCGCGCTGAAGCGAGCCGTCATCGGTGGCCTCAACCTCGCGGGAGTGAGCGTCGAAGACGTCGAGCTCGCGACGGTGCCTCTCACCCGGTTCCAGGTTCGCAACGGCGAGGCACGCGGCGGTGTGACCGTGCGACTCGCAGCGGACGACCCCGACAGCGTCGAGATCCGCTTCTTCGACGCCGACGGACGCGACATCGACGAGGGGACGCAGCGCAAGGTGGAGCGCCTCCTCGCTCGTGAAGAGTACCGCCGCGCGTTCGCCGGTGACATCGGCGACATCGTGTTCCCGCCGCGTACGATTGCGTTCTACACCGCCGCGCTCGAGGAGTCCGTCGACGCGGAGCGCATGCGCGCGAACCCGAGGAAAGTCGTGCTCGACTACTCGTCGGGAGCCGCGTCGATCGCAATGCCCTCGGTGCTCTCCAAGCTCGGGGCCGAGGTGCTCGCCCTGAACCCCTACGCGAGCACGCTCGTCGCGTCGATCGACATCGACGAGCAGTGCGACCGGATCGCCCGCATCGTCGGTGCGTCGGGGAGCGACCTCGGGTGCGTGATCAACCCCGGCGGCGAGACCGTCACCCTGGTCGACGACACAGGCCACGTCCTGACCCCGACGGAGATGCTGCTCGCCCTGGTGGTGCTCGTCGCCGACACGCTCCCGGGCGCGCAGATCGCGATCCCGGTGAACGTGTCGCAGTCGGCCGAGCGCCTCGCCACGGAGCGCGGTGCCACGATCGTGTGGACGAAGGTCGCCGACCGGGCCCTGATGGAAGCGGCGTCCCGACCTGGGATCAGCTTCGCGGGGTCGACCGACGGGGGCGCGATCTGGCCCGAGTTCCTCCCGGCGTTCGACGGGACCGCAACGTTGGCCCACGTCCTCGATCTCCTCGCGGCGACTGGGCGCAAGCTCTCGACCGTGGTGGCTGCGCTCCCGGCGGTGCACTTGGCCCACGAGGAGGTCGCGACGCCGTGGGAGCGCAAGGGCGCGGTCATGCGCGAGCTCGTGGAGCGACGGGGGAGCGACCCGGTCGTGCTCGTCGACGGAGTCAAGGTGCTCCGCGACGACGGTTGGGTGCTCGTCCTTCCGGACCCCGAGCGGGCCGTGACCCACGTCTGGGCCGAAGGCGTCGACGCCGCCGGCGCGGCGGCACTGGCCGACGAGTACGTCCAGGCGATCATGGGCATCGACGGATGATCGGGGCGCCCTGGCCCCGTGCACGAGCCCTCGATCTTCCCCTGGCCCGCCGAGGAGTGGCGTTGCTCGGCGTACGATCCGGCATCCGATATTCCGGCATCCGATATTCCGGCATCCGGTATTCCGGCATCCGGTCCCGTACCACGAGGAGCAGCACGTGAACTTCCCCGAAGGGCTTCGCTACAGCGCCGAGCACGAGTGGATCGCCGTCGACGGCGACCGGGCCCGGATCGGGATCTCGGACTTCGCCCAGGATGCGCTCGGCGATGTCGTGTACGTCGAGCTCCCCAAGGTCGGGGCGGCGGTGACCGCCCACGGCACCTGCGCCGAGGTGGAGTCCACGAAGTCGGTCTCCGACGTGTACACCCCGGTGTCCGGAGCGATCGTCGAGGTGAACGAAGCGCTCTCGACCACACCTGAGCTGCTCAACCAGGACCCCTACGGCGACGGATGGATCTTCGTCGTGGCGATGAGCGATCCCTCCGAGGTCGACGCGCTCATGGACGCGGCCGCGTACCAGCAGCTGGTCGAGTCGCAGTGATCGGGCGCCCGTGCCGGCGAGCCGGTTGACGGTGCGTCGTTGGCCCGTCGACGGTGCGTCGTTGATGGTCTCCGCCAGCGTCAGTAGCCTCGCGTCGTGAAGTGTCGAACGTGCAGCCACGACAACGAGGCTGGCGCCAAGTACTGCTCCTCGTGCGGCACGCCGCTCGAGATCGATGACGACACGACCGCCGCACTGGCGCTCATCGAGGACCGTCAGAGCCTCGAGGCCGAGCTGGGCGACATCCTCGATCAGCTGCCCGACGGCCTCGGTCTCGTCGTTGTACGCCGGGGCCCGAACGCCGGAAGCACCTACATCCTCGATCGGGACACCACTCGGGTCGGGCGCCATCCGGAGTCAGAGATCTTCCTCGACGACGTGACCGTCTCCCGCCGGCATGCGGTCATCGAACGGACTGCGGACGGCTACGAGATCTCCGACGCCGGCTCGCTCAACGGTACGTACGTCGACCACGAGCGCGTCGATCGCGGCCCGTTGCGTGACATGCACGAGATCCAGGTGGGACGGTTCGTGCTCACGTTCGTCCTCGGAGGTGCGCCGGAAGTGTCGTCGTCATGACGACCCACGAACCGGTCCACCAGCCAGACGCCGGTCGGGACGGGCCCCACGACGACGGTGGCGGTGGGCACCTCTCGATCGGAGAGGTGCTCGACCAGCTCCGGAACGAGTTCCCCGATGTGACGATCTCCAAGATCCGGTTCCTCGAGAGCCAGCGGTTGCTCGACCCGGAACGCACGCCTTCGGGGTACCGGAAGTTCTCTGACGAGGATCTCGAACGCCTCCGGTGGATCCTCACCCAGCAACGCGACAACTTCCTCCCGCTGCGCGTCATCCGTGAGCGCCTCGACCAGTACGGCTCTTCGGGGACGCCCACGATCGCCGACGCGGCTCCCGGAGCCAAGCTGTCGAACCACCACGAGGCCGAGCTGCCCCTGGGTGACCTCGGCGACACCTCCGAGGACGACGAGCCCCTCGGATCGCTCACGCCCGACGACTCCAAGCCCGGCGACGAGCTCACCCGCGCCGAGCTACTCGAGGCCACCGAGCTCTCCGAATCCCAGCTGAGCGACCTCGAGGCGCACGGGCTCGTCGTGCCCATCGTCGGCGAGGGCCAGCGAGCGCTCTACGGCGAGGACGCGCTCGCCGTCGGCACGATCGCGGTCGGTTTCCAGGGCCGCGGGATCCAGGCCCGGCACCTGAAGATGTACCGACACTTCGCAGAACGCGAGGGCGCGCTCTTCGGGCAGGTGCTCCTGCCGTACCTTCGCCAGCGGAACCCCGAGGCACGCGGACGGCTCCAGGACGAGGTCGAGGAGCTGGCGCGACTGGCCCGCCGACTCCGCACCGAGATGCTCCGCCAGGCGCTGCGAGCCGAGCTGCAGGGGTGACGTCGGGGACCAGGAGCGCCGGAGCCGAAGTGCTCCTCGATCGCCGCGCCCTGGAACTCCGGGTCGATGCGTTGGCGGAGAGGATCGCGTCGGATCATCCCCGTGGTGTCGTGCTGGTCGGGGTGCTCAAGGGCGCGCTGCTCTTCACCGCCGACCTTGCTCGGGCCCTGGGCCGCCTCGTGCCCGCTCCGGAGACCCTCGTCGACTTCCTGGCGATCTCTCGCTATGCGCCCGACTCCGGGCGGGTCCGGCTGCTGCGCGACGTCGACGTGGACGTGGTCGACCGTGAAGTCGTCCTCGTGGAGGACCTGGTCGACACCGGCCTGACGTCGGCCTACTTGCTCGAGCACCTGCGGAGCCTCGGCCCGAGGAGCGTGGAGCTCTGCGCGCTCCTCGACCGCGCCGAACGGCGGGTCGTGCCCGTCGCCCCTCGCTACGTCGGTGCGACGATCCCCGGCGACGCGTTCGTGCTGGGCTACGGGCTGCACGTGGGGGAGCGGTACCGCAACCTCCCGATGGTCGTGCGGGCCGACCGCGAGCTGCTCGACGCCGACCCGGATGCATGCCTGGCCTGCTACACCTCCGCCGCGACCGAGATGCCCATCACTCCGGGCGCTCCGGGCGCTCCGGGCACGGCTGGCACTGCTCGCACCCCCGACACCGGAACGGCGCCGGATCGGCGCGATGCTAGGGTCCCGACGACTTCTGAAAGGCGGCACACGTGATCGAGATGTCGCTCGTCGGAGTGCGGGTCGAGGTTCCGACGAACCAGCCGATCGTCCTGCTCCGGGAGGAGTCCGGCGGGCGGTACCTCCCGATCTTCATCGGGCCCCCCGAGGCGACGGCGATCGTCTACGCACTCCAGGGCATGGAGACGCCGCGCCCGATGACCCACGACCTCTTCAAGACCGTCCTCGACGATCTTGGTGTGACCCTGCGCCAGGTCATGATCACCGAGCTCCACGACGGCACCTTCTTCGCCGAGATCGAGATCGATCGCGACGGGACGACCCAGCGGATCTCGTCGCGCCCTTCCGACGCCCTGGCCCTGGCCGCCCGGTACCCCGACAGCGTCCCGATCTTCGCCGACGAGGCGGTGCTCGAGGAGGCCGGCGTCCTTTTCGACCAGGACGAGGAGGAGCAGCAGGTCGAGGAGTTCCGGGAGTTCCTCGACCAGGTGCAGCCCGACGATTTCGCCTCCGATTGAGGCCAGGCGATTGAGGCCAGGCGATTGAGG
>JANOWV010000477.1:0-2528 GCA_031418075.1 Actinomycetes bacterium | reverse complement strand
CCAGCTCCAGTGGATCAGGTCGGAGGTGGCGACGCCTTCGGCGACCCCGGCGCTGTAGCGCTGGCCGGAGCGGCCGTTCAAGCCGCGGTAGCAGACGACGACGTCGGCGACGCCGGTTGCTACCGCCATAGCCGCTTGCTGGACGACGCCGATGGCGGCGCCGCCGCCGTGCGGAATGCGGTTGAAGAACGTGAGGTCGCCGATGCCGACGGCGCGTGCGGCCTCGATCTCGTCGGTCGTGTCGAGGGTGAAGGTCGTCATGCCGTCGACGTCGGACGGCTCGAGGCCGCAATCATCGAGGGCGGCTTTGATGGCCTCGGCGGTGAGCTGGAGCTCGGAGCGGCCGGAGTTCTTGGAGAACTCGGTCTGGCCGATTCCGACGATGGCGGCTTCGTCCTTGAGCGTGGTCGGCATGCGGCTACGCTCCCGCTCGCGGCAGCGCGACGACGACGGTCCCGGTCACGTGATCGCCCCACGAGTTCCGTCCCGCGACCTCGACCTCGAGGGTACGCGCGGCCTCGTCCTTCTTCTTGACGGCGCCGCTCATCTTCATGGTGTCGCCTGGAAGGTTCGGGGCGCCGAGCTTGATGGCCACTCGCTTGAGGACCGCGTTCGGTCCGGCCCAGTCGGTGACGTAACGGCCGACGAACCCGTTCGTCGTGAGGATGTTCATGAAGATGTCGGGCGAGCCGCGCTCCTGGGCCAGGCCCGGGTCGTGGTGCACGTCCTGGTAGTCACGCGACGCGATCGCGGTCGACACGATCAAGGTGCGGGTCAACGGGATGTCGAGCTGCGGCAGCGCGTCGCCCACCTGCACGTCGGCGTAGCGCACGCCCTTGTTGGTTGCGGTCGTGGTCGTCGCCGTCATCGTGATGCCCCCGTGCTCGTGAGCTCGGCGCCGAGACGGGCGAGCGTTGCGGTCGCCCCGCCGAGCGTGTCCTCGATCTGCTTGCCCCACAGGAAGTACCGGTGCACCGGGTAGTCGATGTCGGCGCCCATCCCCCCGTGAAGGTGCTGCGTCTGGTGCACGGCGTGCTGCCCTGCCTCCGACGCCCACCACTTCGCCACCAGCACGTCGCTCGACGCGTCCTGGCCCACGTCCAGCTTCCACGCCGCAGCCTGCGTCGTGACCCGGATCGCCTCGGTGTCGATGTACGCGTCGGCGGCGCGGATCTGCGCGCCCTGGAACGAGGCGAGCGGCTTGCCGAACTGCTCCCGCTGGTTCGTGTACTCCGCGGCCATACGCAGCGCCTCCTCGCACACCCCGATCTGGATCGCGCACAGGCCGAGCAGCGCCCGGTCGAGCATCCAGCGGACGATGCGTGCGCCGTCGGCAACATCGCCGAGCGGCTCAGCCGGCGCGTTCGCGAACTCGACGTGCGCCACCTTCGACCGGTCGGTGGTGACGGCCGCTTCGCGGGTCACACCCGCCGCGCTCGTCTCGACGAGGAACACCGCCACGCCATCGGGCGTGGACGCCGGGACGAGGATCGCGTCGGCGACATGCCCGGCCGGGACCGACACCTTGCGGCCCGTCAGGGTCCAGTTGCCGTCCTTGTGGGACGCCTGCACCTGGGGCCGCAGCGGGTCGTTCACACCGATCTCGGCCAGTGCAGAGGAGAGGATGATGTCGCCACTCACGACACCCGGGAGCCAGCGCTCCTGCTGGGCCGGCGAGCCGTGCTCGGCGATGGGCAGGGCGCCGCACACCACGGTCGCCCAGTAGGGCACCGGCGCCACGACCCGGCCCTGCTGCTCGAGCACCAGCGTCAGCTCGGTGAACCCGAGGTCGCTGCCACCCACACTTTCGGCCAGCGAGATGCCGAGCAGGTTCGCGTCGGCGAGCGCCTTCCAGAGGTCGCGGTCGACGCGCTCCTCGCTCGCCTCCACCTCTTTCACCCGTTCCACGTTCACCGAGCCCTGGAAGATCTGCTCGGCCAGACCGCGTACGGCCTCCTGCTCCTCACTCAGATCGAAGTCCACCCTTATGGCTTCGCTTCCACTCGGCTACCGCCTCGTTCGCTGCGCATGCTCCGCATCTCCCGCCGCCTCAGCCGACCGGACGGAAGGCCGGGAGCGAGAGGTCCTCGTCGAGGTCGAGCCACTCCACCGCGACGGGCATGCCCACCTTCACTGCGTCGGGCGCCACGCCCACGAGGTCGGCGACGAGGCGCGTCCCCTCCTCGAGCTCGATCAGACCGATCGGCAGCGGGTACTCGAACGACGGCACCTGCGGGTAGTGCACCACCACGAACGAGTACACCGTGCCCTTGCCACTCGCCTCGACGGTGTCGTGCTCGTACGAGCCGCACTTGTCGCAGCGCGGCCGGGGTGGGTGGCGCAGCGCCTTGCACGACGCGCAGCGCTGGATCACCAGCTTGTGCTGCTTCGCCGCCTCGAACCAGAACGCGTTGTCGATCGTGGTGGCGGGACGGGGCCGCTTCGGCTTCTCCGCCCCCTCTGTATCTGAGGCCGCCGCCGCCGGTGCGGGACCGCCGCGGCCGGTGCCGGGCTTGAACTTCAGGATG
>JANOWV010000476.1:0-4817 GCA_031418075.1 Actinomycetes bacterium | reverse complement strand
TCGGGCGAGTCGTGGTCGACGGCCGTCGGCGTGATCACGACCTCGGCGCCGTACGCGCGGAGCAGCGAGACCTTCTCGTCGGACATCTTGTCGGACATCACGAAGACGCACTGGTAGCCGCGCTGCGCGGCGACGATCGCGAGCCCCACCCCGGTGTTGCCCGATGTCGGCTCCACGATCGTCCCGCCGGGCACGAGCTCACCCGAACGCTCGGCCGCGTCGATCATCGCGATCGCGGGGCGGTCCTTCACACTGCCGCCGGGGTTGAGCATCTCGACCTTGGCGACAAGATCACACGCGAGATCAGCGCCGACGCGCTTGAGCCGAACCAACGGGGTGTTGCCGACGAGGTCGAGGAGCGAGTCGGCGATCTGCGGTTCGCCCGACTCGTTGCCCCGCGCTGCTGTGGTCACGGGGACCACGGTACCCGGCACGCCTCGTGGCCTACGCTGCCCGGCATGGACCCGGGCGGCAACGAGTTCTGCCTCGTCGAGATCTACGAGCCGAGCGACGGCTGATGCAGCGTCATACGTTCTCGATCGAGGTCGACGCGCCGCGCGAGGAGGTCTGGGAGCTCTTCTGGTACCGGGCAGACGACCGGCCGCAGCCGCGCGACGTCGCCACGCGCATCGACATCCTCCACCCCGGCGACGCGGTCGGTGAGGGCCTCGTGCGGCACTGCCACTTCCCGGTCCCGCGGATCCTCGGCTCGGGCGGCGTCGGCCAGTCGTGGGAGTGGCTCACTGAGGTCGTACCACTCCAGTCGTGGCGCTACGACGCGGTCGGCAAGCCGCTGTGGTCGCGGGCGACCGGACGCACGCGCCTGGAGGACCTCGGCGACGGCCGCACGCGCGTGCACTTCGAGGAGACGTACGAGGCATTCAACCGGTGGTTCCGTCGCATCGGTCTCGAACGATGGGTCCACTCGAGAATCTCACGCGACAACGACACGATCCTCGCCGCGCTCGAGGGCGGGCTCGCGTGGCACCGACGCCGGCACGCACGCTCGGCTGCATCCGACGGGTCGGACGCGCCGCGTCCGTCCGCATCGGCCAGCTAGCGCGACTCGCCGCGGACGCGCGCCCAGGCCTCCTGCACCGACGCGCGCACCTCGATACCGGGAGTCCGGTGATCGGGCTCGAAGACCCGCGCCTCGTGGAGCTGCCAGGCGCTCGCCAACTCGTCGGCAGACCGCCCGTTGACGACCGATGCGGCGAGCACGCACGCCCCGGTCGCGACGCGGTCCCCGTTCGGGACCGATACCGATCGTTGCGCGAGGTCGGCCAGCAGCTGGGCGAACGCACGTGACGGCGCGGGGTCACCCGCCAACGACAACGTCCCGCCGATCGGGACGTCGACGGCGCGCAGCGCATCGACGCTATCGAGCACCGCGCAGGCGACACCTTCGAGCACCGCCCGAGCGATCAGCTCCGGACCCACGTCGGCCGGTATCCCGGTGAGCGAGCCGGTGCCACCGATCTCGGTGGGAGGGACGAACACCATCCCGTGTGCGCCGGCGGGAGCATGCAGCGCGAGGCGGTCGAAGTGCGCGCGCTCCACGCCGAGCAGACGCGTGAACGATGCGATCGCGAGGTCGCTGTCGAGCGTTGGGACGCACGGGAGGTAGTGGGTAGAACCTGCCCACCCACGGACGGATCCATTGGGGTCCTCGGTCGGTCGTTCCCGTAGTGCGAAGACGGCTCCGGGAGCGCCCAGCGACACGCCGACGTCGTGTGGCGCGAGGCCGAGCCCGACCGCAGCGGCCATCACATCGCCGGTCCCCGGTGCGATGAGCACGCCGTCACGATCGCCCGCCGACTCCCCGGCTGCGAGTACCCGCGGGAGGCTCGCGCCCCAATCTTTCTCGTCGTCGACCAGCGCGAGGAGGTCCGATCGCCAGTGCTCCTCGCGCGGCGACCAGTACCCGGTCGTCGAGGCCGTGCCGCGGTCCGTGACCGCCCGGCGCCCGAGGCGGAAGGTGAGCCAGTCCGGAGGCGAGAGCACGCCGGCGACCTGACGGAAGACCTCGGGCTCAGACCGCCGCAGCCACGCGAGCTGGGCGACTGGAGACGAAGCGTGAGGGACCGATCCCGTCGCCGCACACCAATCGGTCGGACCGATCCGCTCGATCAGGGCGCGGGCATCGGGCTCGGCGGCACGTCCACCGGGGAGACGTGCCGACCGGAGCACCCGCCCCTTGGCGTCCACCAGCACGAGTCCGGGCACGGTCGCGGCGACGGCGATGCCAGCGATCCCCATGGCACCACCGGCATCGTGGCGGGCGTCCATGAGCGCCTGCCACCAAAGGGCAGGGTCCTGCTCGACGTGGGAGACCGCATCGACGGGGATCGGCCCTCGGCCACTCCCGTAGAGGCGGCCGTCCTCGGAGTCTCGGAGCTCGACGGTCGCGCCGCGGGTGGACGAGGCGACGCCGAGGACGAGCGGCACCGAGAACCCCCTCTCCACTCGATCGGACTTCCGCGCGATCGGACTTCCGCGCGATCGCGACCATCGCGTCCGTCGATGCGGATGCATCAGGACCCTAGGTGTTCCTCCCCATGCGTGCATCGATGTGCGTCCGGGATCGGACCGGCCGCCGAATAGGGTCGCGGTCGTGACCGATCCGACGACGCCGCCCGAGCCCCCGCGACCTTCGGTGCCGCCCGCCGGATGGGCCGCGCCGCCGGCATCGGCACTCGAGCGGGTCCGCTCCGCCTATCGACGCCGAGCGGAAACCGACTACGTGTTCACCGGACCGGGGATGAACGTCTTCCTCACCGTCCTCACCTGCGGGCTCTTCGGCTTCTACGTCTTCTACCAGCTCATGCGACGCGACCGCGACCATCTGCGCCGCCGGTACGACCTCCTCGACGCGGCCAACACCTTCGCTTGGGAACAGGCGGAGGCGCAGGGACTCGCCGATGAGCTCCGCCCCGTCTTCGAGCGCAACGCCTCGCAGCTCGCGTCGATGCAGCGTCAGACGACGGAGTTCCGTGACCCGGTGCTCTGGGTCGTGATCGCGTTGCTCGCGTCGGGGCTCGCACAGATCGTCGGGTTCGTGTTCATCGACCAGGACCTCGACACCCACGACCGCAACGAAGGTGCGCTCGAGACCGATCTGGCCGCGATCTACGCGCGACTCGGTTGGTCGCTCCCGGTTCCCGATCCGTCCCGGGTCAAGGGGAAACACAACTACGTCGGCCGCATCATCGCGACCATCGCCACCTGCGGCCTCTACCAGCTGTGGTGGCTCTACGACATGCAGGTCGAGGGCAACCGACACGTCGAGGGGAACTGGCCCTTCGACGACGCGCTCGCGGGGGCGGTCGACGCGTTGGCCACCGCCTGACGAAGCACGACCTCAGTCGGCGTCGGATCCGTCGGGCGCAGTGAACGAGTCGAGCTCGGTCACGATCGTGTCCACGTCGGCCTGGGCGCGCTCGATCCGCTTCCGACAGATCGCCAGCAGCTCGCCGGCGCGTCGCACCCGATCCGCGAGCACATCGATGTCGAGATCGTCGCCCTCGAGCTCGTCGAGGATGACCTCGAGCTCCGCGAGCGCCTCGGCGTACCCGGGTTCGTCACTCATGCCGTGCCTCGCTCACGCTCACTCCTCACGGGACGTCGGAAGGGCCGGTGCACGCTCCACCCGGCTCCGGACCGTACCCTCGGCCGTCTCGGTCTCGAGCACCGTCCCGTCGGTCAGCTCGGTCGCACGCCGGAGCGCCTTCCCCTCACTCGTCCGAGTGATCGTGTACCCCCGCTCGAGCACCCGTCGCGGATCCAGTGCGCGCAGACGATCTTCGGCACCGGCAAGGCGTCGGGAACCGTCGCGCAACCCCCGGGTCGCCGACGCGCGGACGGCTCGCTGGGCGTCGCGTATCCGGGTCGACGCACCGCGGGTGCGACTGCGCCCGGCTTCGACAGTCCGATGTCGGTGGCCGTCGATCGTGCGCCGTTCCCGCTCGAGCACGACGGGAAGGTTTCGTCGCATGCGGGCGGACCGCGCCGTAAGGTCGCGCCGCGCGAGCGTGCACGCGCTTCGTGCACGAAGCGAGACCCGGTGTGCGATCCGCCCGAGGCTCGCGTTGAAGTCGTCGACCGCCTCGATCAAGAACCCGGCCGCGGCCGTCGGCGTCTTCACGCAGGTGTGCGCGACCTCGTCGGCGACGGTCCGGTCGATCTCGTGTCCGATCCCGGTGACCACGGGGATGGGGCACGTCGCAATCGTCCGCGCGACCAGCTCGTTGTCGAACGCGCCGAGGTCGCTCCTCGCGCCCCCACCGCGGGCGACGACGATGACGTCGAGGTCGAGCGCGCCGAGGGACCGCAGCCCGTAGACGATCCGACGATCGGAACCCTGTCCCTGCACCCTGACATCGGCGTGCACGATGCGAAACGCATGCCCCGTCGCTTCCAGCCCGGACACGAAGTCGTGGTACGCCGCACTTCCCCCACTCGTGACGAGGCCGACCCGAAGTGGGACGAGCGGGACCTCGAGCAACCGTTGCCGGTCGAGCAGGCCGTCCGCGGCGAGCACCTTGAGGACGCGGGCGCGTTCGGCCGCGAGTCGGCCGACGGTGAAGACCGGGTCGACGCCGTCCATGATGAGCTGGAGCCTGCCTCCGGCGGGATAGAAGTCGATCCGAGCGCGGATGCGGACCTCGACGCCGTCTGCGAGCGAGACGTCGGCCTCCCGCAGCGTTCGATTCACGCCCGGTCGATCCTTGCGGAACAGTGCCACCGAGAGCTTCGCCCGGACGTGGCCGCGACGGTCGTCCTTCTCGATCAAGTCGAAGTAGACGTGCCCGTTGGCC
>JANOWV010000475.1:0-9198 GCA_031418075.1 Actinomycetes bacterium | reverse complement strand
TTTCGTCGGTTGAAAGCCTTCCGTCGCGTTTTTTCCCGGTTTGAAAAACTTGACGCCATGTTCACGGCGTTCCTGCATTTTGCTTTCATCGCGGATGGCCTAATTTACATTAACACTCTCTAGGTAAAATGTAATTTTTAGGGGCTGATTCATCTTTAAGCTGGACTTGTGGTGCAATTTCAATACCATGGGGACGAATATCCGATAATTTTTAAACTTATCCCGCTAACCAATCCCCCTCTTTTTTAAATGATCACACGCTCCATTTTCAAAGTATCCGCATTTCTCGCCGCCGGGGCTTTCATGTCGGAAGCATGTGCCGCAAAGCCCACGCTTCAGCAGGTCACTCAGGAAACTGAGGCCGCCGTTGCGAAAGCTCCGGACAAGGCCGCCGAAATTGTCGTGCGGAGCGCGTGGTGGCCTTCCGCGGGTCCGTGCGCGGGAAGGTCCGACTCCGGGCCCGAGCGACGGCTGCGCGCGCCTATCGCAGACTTACGCGGGCGCAGATACCGGGAGTGGCGACCGCAGCACGCCTGGTCCGGGGTGTGCTCGTCAGGGGCTGATCATTCGAGGTCGACCTTGGAGTGATCGCCGAGCATCAGGCGCAGTGCCTTCGGGCGGTCCCCGGAACGGCTGATCTCCACTTCACGCCCGATCAGCGAGTCGGCGATCCCGGCGATCCCGGCGATCCGGCTGCCTTCGAAGACCACCGAATGGTCGATCTCCGAGTCGCGGATCTCGCAGTCGGCTCCGATCGAGGTGTAGGACCCGACGAAGCTGTTCACGACCTTGGTGCGCTCGCCGATGATGACCGGACCTCGGATGCGCGACCCGGTCACCTCGGCGCCGGCCTCGATGACGACCCTGCCCTCGATGGTCGATGCGTTGTCGACGGTGCCGTCGTTGCGGGGCTCGAGCAGCTCGAGGAGGTACCGGTTGCTCTCGAGCAGCGGATCCTTCTTCCCGGTGTCGAGCCACCATCCGACGAGCACCTCGTGGAGCACTCGATGGCCGTGCTCGAGGAGCCACTGGATCGCGTCCGTGATCTCGAGCTCACCTCGGTCGGAAGGGGTGATCGCGGCCACCGCGTCGTGGATGCGAGGGTCGAACAGGTAGACCCCGACGAGTGCGAGGTCCGACGGCGGGTTGTCGGGCTTCTCGACGAGCGCGAGCACCTCACCGTTCGCGTCGAGCTCGGCCACGCCGAACTGTCGCGGGTCGTCCACGTGCGCGAGCAGGATCTGCGCGGCCGGGGCGTGCTCAGGATCGGTCGCCTTGGCGGACTGGAACTGCTCGACGAACTCGGCGAGTCCCTGCTCGAGCAGGTTGTCGCCCAGGTACATCACGAAATCGTCGTCGCCGAGGAATTCGCGGGCGATCAGCACGCAGTGCGCGAGGCCGAGCGGATCTTCCTGCGGGAGATAGGTGATGTTGATGCCCCATCGGGTGCCGTCGCCGGTCGCGGCCCGGATCTCGTCGCCGTTGCCCGCGACGATGATCCCGATCTCGCGGATGCCGGCCGAGACCATGTCTTCGATGCCGTAGAAGAGGATGGGCTTGTTGGCGACCGGGACCAGCGCCTTCGCGCTCGTGTGCGTGATGGGACGCAGCCGAGTCCCGGCGCCGCCGGCGAGGATCAATCCCTTCATGAGAGGGTGATCGTAGGGCATCCCCTCGTGGTCACTCCGAAGGATCACTGACGGCCCCGCTATATTCGACCGTCATTCCCTCATCGAGTTGACCGTGGTCCTGCCGTGCCTCGACGAGGCCGAGACGCTCGCGACGTGCGTCCGGAAAGCGCGCGCGTCGATGGAGGCTCTCGGCATCGCGGGCGAGGTCGTCGTCGCCGACAACGGCAGCACGGATGGCTCGCAGGCCATCGCGGTGGCCGAAGGAGCGCGCGTCGTCGACGTCCCGGTGAAGGGCTACGGCGCCGCGCTGATGGGCGGGATCGAGTCGGCACTCGGTGAGATCGTGATCATGGCGGACGCCGACGACAGCTACGACCTCGAGAACCTCGGTCCGTTCGTGGACGCGGTGCGCGGAGGTGCGGAGCTCGTCGTCGGGAACCGGTTCCAGGGCGGGATCGCGCCGGGTGCGATGCCACGGCTGCACCGCTACCTGGGAAACCCCGTCCTCACCTTCATCGGTCGGCTCTTCTTCCGGAGCCCGAGTGGCGACTTCCACTGCGGGATGCGCGGGTTCCGTCGGGACGCGATCCTCGGCCTCGGGTTGCGGACCACGGGGATGGAGTTCGCGAGCGAGATGGTGGTGAAGGCCACGCTGCGAAAGCTGCGGATCGCCGAGGTCCCGACGACGCTGCGACCCGACGGACGGACCCGGCCGCCGCACCTCCGGTCGTGGCGTGACGGTTGGCGCCACCTGCGATTCCTCATGCTCTACAGCCCGCGTTGGCTGTTCCTGTACCCGGGGTTCGTCCTGCTGGGCACAGGGACCGCACTCGGAGCAGCGCTCCTGGCCGGGCCGATCACGATCGGCAGTCTCACGCTCGATGTCAACGCGCTGATCTTCGCGATGGTGATGGTGCTCATCGGCGCCCAGGCGGTGATCTTCGCGGTCTTCGCGCGGGCCTTCGCCATGAATGAGGGTCTCCTCCCCGCGTCGGCGGGGATCGAGCGAGCGTTCAAGGTCGTGACGCTCGAGCGCGGGCTCGTGCTCGGCTTCCTCGTGCTGTTGGTCGGTCTCGGGTTCGCCGTGTACAGCATCGTGAACTGGGGATCGCGCGACTTCGGCGCCCTCGTGACACGCGACGCGATCCGAGTGGTCGTACCGGGCGCGACCGCGCTCGTGCTGGGGTTCCAGCTCATCCTGTCGAGCTTCCTCCTCAGCATCCTCGGTCTTGCGCGTCGATGACGGCCGACACGCCGACTGATCTCCCACGGGTGAGCGCGGTCGTCCTCGCATATCTTGCCGAGCCGTGGTTCGAGAAGTCCGTGTTCGCGCTGCTCGGTTCGCGCGACGTCGCGGTCGACGTCGTGGTCGTGGACAACGGATGCACCGACGGAGCAGTCGACCGACTCCGCGATGTACCCGGTGTCACGGTGGTGGGCGACGGAGAGAATCTGGGGTTCTCCGCCGGATGCAACCTCGGCGCTCGCCACGCCACGGGGGGGTATCTCGCGCTCGTCAACGGCGACCTAGTGGCCGACCCCGCCGCCCTGCGTCGGCTGGTCGAGGTCGCGGGCAATCCGGAGATCGGCATCGCGGTCGGGAGCGTGCGCCTCGGTGCCGATCCGCAGCGCATCAATCCCGCCGGCAACGAGATCCACTTCCGGGGGTTCTCGTGGGTGGGTGGGTTCGACGACCCGGCATCGGCGCACTCGACGGCTCGCGACGTGGCCGGGGCCATGGGTGCGCTGGTCGTGCTGCGCAAGGAGGTCTGGGACGGGTTCGACGGCTTCGCCCCGGAGTACTTCGCCTTCCACGAGGATGCCGAGCTGAGCTGGCGGTGTTGGCAGACCGGGCTGCGGGTCCGCTACGTCCCCGACGCGATCGGGGTGCACCGCTACGAGTTCGGACGGGTCAAGGACAAGATGTACCTCGCCGAGCGGAACCGGCTCATCTTCCTGGCGACGTGCTGGCAGAGGCGGTCCCTCGTGGTGCTCGCGCCGGCATTGCTCGCGGCCGAGCTCGCAGTGACGGCCGCGGCTGTCGCCGGCGGCTGGTTCTCGGCCAAGGTGTCGGGCTGGCGCTGGCTGCTTCGGAACCGCGCCTGGCTCCGCGACCGGCGACGGGTCGTCCAGGGGCAACGCACGGTTCCCGACGGCCGCCTTGCCCACCTGATGGCCGACCGCCTCGATGCCCGTAACTATCCTCTGCCCCCGATGATCCGACCCTTCGACCGTCTGCTCGCCGGGTACTGGGCGATCGCGCGGCGACTGCTCGAACGGTGACCGCCCACGGAGTCGAGCTCGAGTCGGCGGGTCCATCCCGTGTCGCCCGGGTGCGTGCATTCGTCCGGCATCGATGGCCGTACCTCTTCGTGGCCGCGCTCGCGATCTTCTCCAGCGCGCTGCACGTCGCTCGCTCGACCGAGCTGTCGGCGATCGACGAGACCCGGAACGTCGACTACCTGATCCGGATCTACGACGACGGCTATTTGGTGAAGCTCGGCGACCGCATCGGTCAGACCGCGATGCGACTCGAAGCGTGCCGGGGCATCGATGCCAAGCTGGACGCGCCGAGCCCGAAGTGCTCGTCTCGGCGGTTCGACCCGCCGGACTTCCGCGACCACGGATACAACAACGCGGTCAACCACCCGCCCGGCTATCACCTCGTGACGGGCGCGATCGCGAAGGTCACGACCCTCCTCGGGATCTCGAACAACCTGCTCGACCCCGCCCGCCTCGTAGGGGGCCTGTGGCTCGCGGCGGGCCTGATGCTCGCGCTCTTCGCCGGCGAGCTGCTCGGGATCGCGCGTGTTCCTCTCGTCGCGGTGGCCGCGATCTTCGCGCTCTCTCCCGATGCCCTGAACTCGTCGGCGATCGTCAACCCGGACGGGGCATCGCTGTTCGCGGGAGGCGTGATCCTCGTCGCGGCGCTGCTGTGGGAACGGGGCCGATTGCGAATGCGATGGCTCGCCCTGGCCGGTGGGCTCGTCGCCGCGTTCAAGATGACCAACTTCCTCGTCATCGGGATCGTTGCGCTGTGGTTCCTCGCCCAGGTGTACCGACAGCGCAACGAACCCGATCCCGATCGACCGACGTCGCGTCGCTACCTGGTCGCCGTAGGCGTCCTCGTCGGGGGTGCACTTGCCGTGACGATCGTGTGGTTGGGGCTCGCATCGGCCCGAGCGACCGTCGATGCCCTGGATCTTCCGTCGAACCAGATGTTCTTCAATCCACACTTCCCTCGGCGGCCGCTCCTCGACAGCCAGAACCTGTTCGCGTTGTTCCCGCCGGGTGGTGTCGCCTATCGCGCACCGATCCTGCAGACGCAGGTCGTCCACGACCTCGAGTTCGTGTCGGGTTGGCTCAGCGCCGCTGCGCTCCTCGCCACCGCCCTGCGATTCTCGATACGCGATCGGCTCTCCACGTTGGGGGCGAGCGCGACCTTCCTCCTCATCGTCGGCGGTCCCGCGTTCATCATCTCGACGTGGATGGCGAACAAGGTGATCTTCCAGCCGTCACCGCGCTATGCGCTCAGCGCCTTTCCGATCGTGATCGTGTTGTTGGCATCGCTCGTGAAGGGGAGGTCGGCGACCATCGCGATCTCGGTGTATGCGGGAGTCGCGACGGCGATCATCCTCGGCACCTTGGCGTTCTCGTGACGGGACCCGACGACTCGACGCAAGCCGCCGGGTACGCGCAGCGTCTGTCGGACCTTCAGGGCGCCCGGTGGAAGCGGGTCCTCGATGTCCAGCGGCCGTACCGTCGCCACCTCCGTCGGATGCGGCTCGGACGCACGCTCGACGTGGGGTGCGGGATCGGGCGCAACCTGGAGCATCTGGAGGGCAGCGGGGTCGGCGTCGACCACAACGCGGAAGCGGTAGCGACGTGTCGCGCCCGAGGCTTCGACTCCTACACGACAGAGGAGTTCCCGACGTCGGTGGCTTCCGGACGAGCGTTCAACGCGCTGCTCTTCTCCCACGTGCTCGAGCACATGACGCGTGCCGACGCGGTGACGCTCGTGCACACGTTCCTCCCGTACGTGGAGCGCCCGGGAACCGTGGTGTTCGTCACGCCCCAGGAACGCGGGTACGCGTCGGATGCCACCCACATGGAATTCATGGACCTGGACGTGCTCGCCGAGATCGCCGATCGGTGCGGGCTCGCGGTCGAACGGAGTGAGTCGTTCCCGTTCCCACGACTGTTCGGGAAGGTCTTCACGTACAACGAGTTCGTCGTCGTCGCCACCGCGACGTGAGTCGGGGCCGACCTAGGCGATGAAGTACTTCGCCTCGGGGTGGGGGACGACGATCGCCGAGGTGCTCTGCTCCGGGTCGAGCTGGAACTCCTCGGTGAGCTCGACGCCGATGCTCGATAAGTCGAGCAGCGAGTCGAGCTTCACCTGCTCCTCGAGGTCGGGGCAGGCCGGGTAGCCCCACGAGTAGCGCGACCCGCGGTACTTCTGGCGGAAGAGCCCTTGGATCGTCGGCCCGTCCTCGTCGACGAAGCCCCCCTCCTCGCGGATGCGGTGGTGCCAGTGCTCGGCGAGCGCCTCGGTCATCTCGACCGAGAGTCCGTGCAGCATGAGGTACTCGGAGTAGTGGTCGTCGGCGAAGAGCTCGCGTTCGCGTGCCGTCGCCGCGCTCCCCATCGACGCGACCTGGAACGCGGCGTAGTCGGCTCCACCCGAGTCGGCCGAGCGGAAGAAGTCGGCGATGCAGAGGTACCGGTCGGTGCGCTGACGGGGGAACGAGAACCGGAGCTTCTCCTCGCGTCGGTCGTCGTCGACCCACACGATCAGCTCGTCGCCCTCGGCATTGACGGGGAAGTAGCCCCAGACGACGGCGGGTACCAGCAGACCGTCGGCTTGGGCCTTGGCGAGCTCTTCGCGGAGCTGAGGACGCAGTCGCTCCTTGAACTGGTCGTCGGTCTCGGTGATCGTCTTGTCCGGGCGGAACTGCCATTGGTTGCGGAACAGCGCCGTCTCGTTCACGAACGTGGCGATCTCGTCGATCGCTACACCCTTCGCGACGCGCGCGCCCAGGAACGGCGGTGTGAACACCGGGACGTCGATCGCGACGTCGGAGCGGTCGGGGATCGGACCCTCGGGCTCGGTCGGGGCGGTCCGCTTCGGGAGGTCGCGTCCGCCCGGTGCCCGACCGAAGTCGGGGTCGAGCGTGCCGGTCTGCTTGCCCTCCATGAGCGCGTCCATGACGCGGAGGCCCTCGAACGCGTCCTTGCCGTAGAACAAGCGACCTTCGTAGATCTCGCGCAGGTCGCGCTCCACGTAGTTGCGCGTCAGTGCCGCTCCGCCGAGGAGCACCGGGACCTCGGCGAGGCCGAGGCTGTTCATCTCCTGGAGGTTCTCGCGCATGATGATCGTCGACTTCACGAGCAACCCGCTCATGCCGACCGCGTCGGCCTCGACCTCCTGGGCCTTGTCGACGAACGTCTGCAGCGGCGCCTTGATCCCGATGTTGTGGACCTCATAGCCGTTGTTCGTGAGGATGATGTCGACCAGGTTCTTGCCGATGTCGTG
This sequence comes from Actinomycetes bacterium, assembly GCA_031418075.1. Lineage (GTDB taxonomy): Bacteria > Actinomycetota > Acidimicrobiia > IMCC26256 > PALSA-555 > DASUAO01. The sequence goes on along the minus strand of JANOWV010000475.1, from coordinate 2,031 downwards.
CACGTCACCCTTCACCGTGCCGATGACGATCCGGCCTTTTCCGCCCGCGTCGGCCTTCTCCATGTGGGGCTCGAGGTACGCGACCGCAGCCTTCATGGTCTCGGCGCTCTGGAGGACGAACGGAAGCTGCATCTCACCGGAGGCGAAGAGCTCGCCGACCACTTTCATGCCGCTGAGGAGCACGTCGTTGACGATCCCGAGCGCGGGGAGGGAGGTGAGCTGTTCCTCGAGGTCGGCTTCGAGGCCCTCGCGCTCGCCGTCGATGATGCGGTGCTTCAGGCGTTCCTCGACCGTCCAATCCGAGCGGTCCTCGGCCTCGATGGCATGGGCGTCGACGTCCTCGAACTCCGCCATCAGCGCGTGCAGCGGGTCGTAGTCGCTGTTCCCGCTACCGCGCTCGGCGGGGGCGCGACGGTCGTAGACGAGGTCGAGCGCCATCTCGCGTGCCCGGTCGGGGATCTTGTGCATCGGCATGATGCGCGCCGCGTGCACGATCGCGGAGTCGAGGCCCGCCTCCACGCATTCGTGGAGGAAGACGCTGTTGATGACGTGGCGCAGTGCGGGCTTGAGACCGAAGCTGACGTTCGAGACGCCGAGGATCGTCGACACGCCGGGGAGCTCGGCCTTGACCCGGCGGATCGCCTCGATGGTCTCGATGCCGTCGCGACGCAGCTCCTCCTGGCCGGAGCCGAGGGGGAACGTGAGCATGTCGAAGATGAGGTCGGTCGCTTCGATCCCGTACTCGTCGACTGCGATGTCGTGGATCCGCTTGCAGATCCGTAGCTTCCAGTCGGCGGTACGCGCCTGGCCCTCTTCGTCGATCGCGAGGCAGACGACCGCAGCGCCGTACTCCCGCGCCAGGGTGAACACCCGATCGAGCCGGGAGCCGGGGCCCTCGCCGTCTTCGAGGTTCGCCGAGTTGAGCAGCGCCTTCCCACCGAAGTGCTGCAAGCCGGCCTCCATCACCTCCGGTTCGGTGGAGTCGAAGACGAGGGGGAGCGGCACCTGGGTCGCGAGGCGTGCCGCGAGCGCGTCCATGTCGACGACACCGTCGCGGCCGACGTAGTCGACACAGAGGTCGAGGATGTGCGCCCCCTCCTTCACCTGCTCGCGACCCATCTGCACGCAGGAGTCGAGATCGCCGTCGAGCATCGCCTCTTTGAACTTCTTCGATCCGTTGGCGTTGGTGCGTTCCCCGACCAGCAGGATCGAGGTGTCCTGATGGAACGGCACGTGCGTGTAGACGGATGCGCATCCGGGCTCGAACTCGGGGTTGCGGGCCAGTGGCGCGCGTCCGTCACCGATCCGGTCGACGACCGCGGCGAGGTGCGCCGGCGTGGTGCCGCAGCATCCGCCGACGATGTTCACGCCGAACTCGGCGACGTTCCGTTCGTGCGCCTCGGCGAGCTGCTCGGGCGTGAGGTCGTAGTGGGTGTGCCCGTCGACGACGGACGGCAGTCCGGCGTTGGGCAGACAGGAGACGAACGTGCGCGCGTGCTGCGAGAGGTAGCGCAGGTGCTCGGTCATCTCCGACGGCCCAGTCGCACAGTTCAACCCGATGACGTCGGGGCGCATGGCCTCGAGGGTCGTGAGCGCGGCGCCGATCTCGGAGCCGATCAGCATGCGTCCGGTGGTCTCGATCGTCACCTGGATCATGAGCGGGACCGTGATCCCGGTGCGGGCCATCGCCCGCCGGGCCGCGACCAGCGCCGCCTTGCCCTGGAGGAGGTCTTGGACCGTCTCGACGAGGATGACGTCGACGCCACCTTCGAGCAGCCCCTCCATCTGGGGCACGAACGCGTCGCGCAGGTCGGCGAAGCCGATGTGACCGAGCGACGGGAGCTTGGTGCCGGGTCCGACCGAGCCGATGACGAAGCGCGGCTTCTCGGGGGTCGAGTGATCCGCTGCGACTTCCTTGGCGAGCCTGGCCGCAGCGACGTTCAGCTCCCGGGTGACCTCAGGGATGTCGTACTCGGCCAGCACGATGGGGAAGGCCCCGAAGGTCGCGGTCTCGACAGCGTCGACGCCGAC